>JAGRFO010000124.1 GCA_020446005.1 Rhodocyclaceae bacterium
GGTGTCGGGCAGTGGCGCCAGCGCGATGTCCCAGTCCAGCGCGGCGAGAGTCCGCGGGTAGTCCGCGCCGTCGGTGATGTCGATTTGGCGAACCACGCCGTGCAGCGCTTCCGGGCAGGGGCCGATGCAGAAAAACTCGGCTTCCGCGGTCAGCGCGGAGACCACCTCGATCAGCACCGCTGCATCCGCTTCGCGCTCGGTCAGCCAGCCGATGCGTGGCCGTTTGCCGGGCGCAGTGGCTGGCGTGTTGCGCGGCGGTGCGCTCCACAGGCCGGGGTGGAGCGCGTCCGGCACGACCACCACGGGGGCGGTCAGTCCGTTCAGCCGGTCGGCGAGGCGGGGGTTGGACACCACGATGCGGTCGAAGCCGTCCAGCACGCTTCTGAGCGCGGCGGGGATCTGGGCGAGCGGGTCCGGCTGGCTCAGGTCGATGTAGGGGTTGTCGCGCAGCAGGTCGTCGCCGTCGAGCACGGTGGTGATGCCGGGCAGTGCTTGCAGGGTCTGCAGGGTGAGAATCTGGGCTTGCTCGCGCGGTAGCTGGAGCAGCAGCGTGTCGGCGCCGCTGCGCAGCGCCAGGTGCGGGGCAAGTGGCGCGCGCAGGGCGCCGCCGGAGGCGTGCTGGCCGGCCAGCAGCGCGGCGAGCGGCTCGAAGATCCGGTAGCGGCTCCGGGCGGCTGATGCGGGCAGCGCCAGGATGCGCTGATCGCCCGCCCCGGCGAGCGGATCAAAGCGCAGCAGGGGCTCGGACTCGGGCACGACGTCGGTGTGGCGGAGCGACAGGTTGCAGTTGTAGGCGGGGTCTCGGGCAATCCATGCCCCCCAGCGTTGATACATGGCGCGCTGTTCGGCGCTGAAACGGATCACCTTTTGGGCCTGGGCGGCGGCTTCGGTGTTGGAGCGCTGGCTGGCGCTGCCGACGTGCTGCATCCGCGCGAGCGGGGTCCACAGCACCCGTTTGCCGGCCTCGCGCACGCGCAGGCAGTAATCGATGTCGTTGTAGCTGACCGCAAAGCGGGTCTCGTCCAGCCCGCCCAGTTGCTGGTAGAGCGACTTGCGGGTGAGCAGGCAGGCGCCGGTGACGGCGGAGTAGTCCTGATGCAGGCGGGTGCGCTGGAGGTAGCCGGCAGCGTCGGCCGGGGCGTCGATGAAGGGGTGGTCTGCCGGCCCGTTGAGGCCGATGACCACCCCGGCGTGCTGGATGCAACCATTGGGAAAGTACAGCATCGGGCCGACCACGCCGACGGTTTCATCCTGGGCGTGGCGCATCATCACCCCGAGCCAGTCGGGTTCGATCACCTCGGTGTCGTTGTTGAGCAGCAGCAGATAGTCGCCACTGGCGATCTCGGCGGCGCGGTTGTTCATCGCCGAGAAGTTGAAGGGGCCGGGGTGACGCAGCACGCGCACCCGCGGGTCGCGACCCGCCTCGAACGCGGCCAGATAGGCGCGGGTGTCGGCGTCCGCGCTGTCGTTGTCCACCACGATGACTTCGAACGATGAGTAGCGCGTCTCGCCGAGCAGGGTGTCGAGGCAGCGCGAGAGCAGGGGAAGCTGGTCTTTGGTGGGGATGATGATGCTCACCCGCGGCTGGCGGTGGAGCGGAGGCAGCCACGCAAACTGTCCGTCCTCCGGCCCGTCGATCACCGTCGTGCCTGGCGCGCTGAGCGCTGCATGGGTGTGTACCAGCGAGCCCAGCGCGGCGCTTTGCTCGGGGGTGTCCGGGCGGGTGATGGCACAACGCGCGTCGAGGTGCATGAGCAGGGCGGGGACGTGCGCCAGCGCCGCGATGCCGCCAGCCCGCACGGCCGCCAGCGCCAGCGCGTGGCTGGCGACCAGATCGAGCGGTGGCGGGTGGTCGGCGAGCAGGTCGCCGCGTACCAGGATCGCGCGGCCCAGATACGGCGTGCTGCGCAACAGTTCGAGATTGGCGTCGGGCTTGTGGTGCGGATGGGCGGGCAGGTCGTCGCGGCCGATTTCGTCGTGATCGGTATAGACGATGCGGGCCTCGGGCTGGCGGGCGATGGCGCGGGCGCAGTGGTACAGCGCGTCCTCGGCGAGGGTGTCGCCGGCCACCAGGCCGAGCACCCAGTGGGCCGGATCGTGGCAGTGGGTGGCGAGCCAGTCCGGCAAGTCGGCGGCGTCGAGGCGGGTGCACGCCGCTTCGGCGGGGGCCGAGGGGGCGCCCAGCAAGACGATGTGGGTCGGCGCGAGATCCTGGTGCTTGAGACTACGCAGGGTGCGACGCAGCGGGCGGCTGCCGCGCGCATCGACGATCACGGTCAGGCCGATGGCGGGGGGCTGGCAGGCGAGTTCAGCGGCAATGTGCCGGCGCAGCCGCGCGGCCAGGACGTGCTCCGGATCGTGCACGATACGCGTGGTGCCGGGGCGTGTGCCGTGGCGGGCACGTAGCGCCAGTGCGCCGGGGTGGTCCGGCGCTTCGGCCAGCACCTGGTCGATGGCTTCCAGGGCCTTGTCGGCGGCGTCCAGGGTATTGGGGGCGGGAGTGTATTCGAGCACCGCGCGGGCGGCGCCGATGAGCATTTCACGGCGCACCGCGGGAGTCAGCATTTCGCGGATGATGGGGTGCGCCCCGGCATTGCCGAGCCGTTGCACGATGCTCATCAGCGGCTCGCCGGTCAGCCAGCGGATCTGGTGCGCCTTGGCGAGGTAGCGCACGCTCATTGGCCAGCGCTCGGCGGTGGAGATCAGGTCGTAGATGCGGATGTGGTCTGGCGCCGAGAGGCCGTCCTTGCGCAGGCGGTCGGACTCGGCGTTGCCGTGGATGCGATACACCCCCAGCGGGTCGTTGACGTAATACGCCGGTCCTTCGGACATCAGCCGCAGATACAGGTGCCAGTCGCCGACGTGGGTCAGTTTCTCGTTGTCGAGCGCGCCGACCACATCGCAGACCGCCCGCCGCCACAAACAAATGGAGTTGGTGATCCAGTTCTGGGTGAGCAGCACCGGGGTGTCGTCCACCACGCCGGTTTCGTGGTTGGGGATGTAGTAGCGGGTGAACTGGCCGTGGCGGGGGTCGCCGGGAATGTCAAAGACGATCTCCCAGGCGCTGTAGGCCATCACGCATTGCGGATGGCGCGCCAGCGCGCCGGCGGTGTGTTCCAGATAGGCCGGGCGCAGATAGTCGTCCGCCGACAGGACCATCATCAGCGGGGTGTTGAGCAGGCCATAGGCCTTGAGCAGGCTGTTGCCCAGCCCGATGTTGACGTCGTTGCGGACGTATCGGATGCGAGGATCGCGCGCGACCCAGCGCTCCACCACCGCCTGAGTGTCATCGACCGAAGCGTTGTCGATCACCAGCACCGTGAAGTCGGTGTAGGTCTGGGCGGCCACCGAGCCCAGGCAGTCGTCCAGGAAGCGGCCGTAGTTGTAAGTCGGCACGATGATGCCGACGGTGGCCGTGGGCGTTTTCCGGGGGGAGGTGTCGGTCATCGTGTGGTCCAGTCTCTTTGGGTTCGGGAGGGTTTCAGCGGGGCCAGCGCTCGGCGGGAATGCCATAGACCACCGCCCCCGTGCCGCACCAGCCGTGCATGCGCATCAGGAAACGGTAGTCGGGCAGATGGTCCATCAGCCAGGCCGGGGTGCGCCACAGCCCGTCGCGGTTGTGATAGGTGGTCACCGCCAGCAGTGGCCGGCAGCGTTCAAGCGTGCGTTGTGCGCCGCGCAGGGCGGGCAGTTCGTGACCTTCGAGGTGCAGCTTGATGAGGCTTGGCGACTCGCCCAGCGCGTCGATGCGGTACACCGCCACCGTGCTCCCGCCATTGTCGCGCAGCCGCGAGGCCATGCCCATGCCAGCATCGAAGCGCTGCGTCCCGTCGATGTTGCCCAGCGCGCAGGCGTGCACTCGGATGCGTGCGCGTTGGTCCGCCGGGCGGCGTGCGTGCCAGGCGTTCAGCGCGGCGAGGTTGACCGGATCGGGCTCGACCGCCAGCGCAGACTCGAAGCGCCCGCCGCACAGCGCGATCAGCGCCTCGAGCGCTTCACCCTGCCAGGCGCCGCCATCAAGGATGCGTTCGTCGGCGCGCAGCGCGGCGCGCAGTTCGGCAATCCGGTAGCGGTTGTCGATGTGCACCGGCGCGGCGTCGAAGGTCCACTCCTCGCGCAGCGTCCGCCAGGCCAGACATTGCAGATGGGCCGCTCGCGAGGCGTCGTCGTGCCAGCCGGCGAGCACCTGGGCGATACCGGCGCGGTCGGCCTCGTCCAGCGTGCCGGCGGACCAGCCGTTGTTCATGCCGCAGCGTGCGCTGTGCGCGGCGATCAGGTCGTAGACCGGATGGATGTCCTGCCAGCCGTCGCTGCGCAGCGCGTCGCGGATCGGGGTGTAGGCGCCGGTTACCACGCAGATCGCCAGCGCGTGTGACGCGCGCTCAGCAGGCGGCACCGCGTCGGGGTGATGGACGGGAATGCGGGCGTCGAGCAGGCCGTCGGCGGGCGGGTGGCGGTCAATCGCATAGGCGACGGGGAGGCCGAGCCCGGCAAGTATCTGCGCGCTCATCGTGCCCAGCTTGCCGGCGCCGTAGAGCACCAGCGGCCGCGCCGGCCAGGCGGGCGGAACGGCCGGCGGCGCGGCGGCGATGCGGTCGAACAGCGCGAGCGCGGTGATGGTGTCTGGGGCGTCCTGCATATTCATGGCTGCGCCGCCATTGTGGTGGCCCAGCGATTGAGACGCGTGTCGTCCGGGAAGGCGTCGCGATAGTGAAACACCGAGCTCTTGGTTCGCTCGGTCAGGTGGTGCGGCGATGTGACGTCGCGCGGAGCCGGCGCAGGCGATGCAGCGTCAAAGCGCCAGCGTTCCGCGCCCTGACAACTCAGGAACCAGTCGGCCGGCGAGTCGCCGAAAACGGCGCGAAAGTCGATGGTCCGCTTTTCCTCCTGCATCACCGCCCGATAGTGCGCGGCGAGCGCGGCGGCGGTCTGGTCGAGCGAGAATCGTGCGCGCACCGAGGCGCTGGCATTGGCCGACAGTTGCCGGCGCAGGGCGGGCGAGGCGGCGAGGCGGTCGATGGCGTCGGCGAATTCCGCCGGTGTGCGCACCACCAGGCCGGTGTGTTCATGGCTCACCAGCATGCGCTCGGCCGGGTTGTCGAGCACCACCGGCACCACCCCCATCGCCATCGCTTCGAGCAGGGCGTTCTCGGCGGTGCCGTAGTGCTGTGGGTTGAGGAGGTAGGCAACAACATCGAGACCGGCGAGCGTGCCGGCCACATCGGTGGTGTAGCCGTTGAGCGCGATCCGATCGCTCAACCCGCGCGCGGCGGTCTCGGCCTGTAGCGCGCCGGTCGTGTCCGGGTCGCCGAACATCTCCAGCCGGAAACCGGGGGCGCGCACCGCGGCGACGAAATCGAGAATGCCCGGATGGAGCTTGGCGAAGTTGAGCGTGCCAAGGTAGCCGGTGCGCAGCGGGGTATCGTCACCTCGAACGGGCGGCGCGGGGAGGTCGTCGAATCCCCCCGAACTGACCACCACCGCCAGACGCGCCCGCACCTCGGTCGGCAGATTAGCCAGCGCCGGATGCGCCAGCGAGCACGGCGAGCTGAGCAGGAAACGGTGCGGCAGGGCGACAAACGCCGGCGGGATCTCTGGCGCGATCAGGCCCGAGACATGGCTCCACACCACCAGCCGCATCGGCGGCAGGGCGTCCGAGCCCATCCAGCGCGCCACCGCCGGGTGATGCCACCATTCGAGCTGGACCAGATCGGCGTCGCGCGCGAGCGCCTCCAGAACCGTTGCGTCGGGTGCGCACAGCACGCTGGCGCCGTGGCGGCGGGCGTGGTCGACAAAAGCGGTTTTCTGCGGCGTCTCCAGGCAGGCGATGGTGTGCGTGATGCCGTCGCCGCGGCGCGCCGACGCCTCGACCAGCCGCGACAGTACCTTGCCGACGCCGCCCCCGAGATGTGCCGTGACATGGAGCAGCTTCATGCGTGTTCAGGCCGCCAGGTGGTGAGCGGTGGAGGCCGTCGCGCCGGGCGCGTCGAGCAGACCGAAGTGCCGCGCGTGGTCGTACCACCAGGGGTCTTCGCCGACAATGTACTCAAACCGCCCCATCGCCTCGCGGGCGCCTGTCGCGTCGCCCGCCTTGTCCAGCGCCCGGGCAAGCGCATGGTGGCCGAGGGCGTGATCGGGGTACTTTTCCACCACATTGAGGAAGTAGCGTCGGGCGGCGTCGAGATTGCCTTCGCGCAGATTGAAGTTGTGGACAAAGTTGACTTCAAGGTTGAGTGCGTAGGCGAACCGGCCGATGTGTTCTGGATCGACGCCCGGTGCGCGGATGATTGGTTTGGCGGTGATCTGCTGGAGGAATTCGCCCTGGTCGATATACCCCTTGTCGACGCAGATTTCGTGCAGACGGCTGCCGAAGATGGGCTGGGCGCAGAAGATGTGGGCCCAGTCGAAACCGGCGTCCAGCAGGAGCTGGCGGGTCTGCTCGCGGTGCTCGTCCATCTCCCCGGGCAGGCCGAGAACGATGAAGACATGGCTTTGCACGCCGTATTTGCGCAGCAGTTGCACTTTTTCCTTGACCATGCCGACCTTGAGCGGTTTTTTGATGATCTTGTTGAGGACGTGGTCGGAGCCGGATTCCACCGCCAGCGCCACGGTGGACGCGCCGGCCGCGCCCAGCAGGCTCGCCAGTTCGTCGTCGATGTTGTAGACCGCGATGCCATTGGGGAACTCGATGCGAATCTTCAATGGCGCCAGTGCGCGTAGCACGGCTTTGGCCCGGTCCCGGTCGAAGAGGAAATGGTCGTCCTCGATCATCAGCACCGTCAGCCCGTACTCGTCCTTCATGCGCGCGACCTCGCGCGCGACTCGCTCGACGCTCATCGCGCGGACTTGTCGTCCGTGCAGCGAGGGGTTGGAGCAGAAGACGCACAGGAAGGGACAGCCGCGCGAGGTGTGGATGGCCATTTCCCGCTTCGGCTGGCCGGCAAAGCGCTTGTCGATGGACCGGTTGTTGTAGTCGTCGAGGCGCACCATGTCGTAGTCGAGCATGGGGATGGCGTCCAGTTCCTCGATGAAGGTGTGCGCGGGCTGCTTGCCGCGGGCCAGGCCGTTACGGGTGATCCAGGAGGCGTGCTGGTCGAGCAGGGCTGTTTTGTCGTCGGCATCGATCAGCGCGGCCATGGGCAATTCGCCTTCGCCCCGGCACACCGCGTCGATGTCGGGGCATTGGTCGAGCACGTGCATGAAGCCGGCCGAGGGCAGTCCTCCGCCGGCGACGATCAGGGCGGTGGGCGCGGCACGGCGCACGATCGAGGCCATGTCGCGCAGGTAGCGGAAGGTGATGTTGAACAGCGCCGAGATGCCGACGATGGTGGGCGCGAAGTCGGCGACCGTGTCGGTGACCAGGGTGTCGAAGGTCTCCAGGACCCCGTCGGCATTGCCGCTGTCGATGGCCTGGCGCAAGGGCAGGTTCAGATCGAGGATGCGAACGTCGAGCGCGTTCTGGCAGTGCGCCTTGAGATAGGCGTCCATGGACAGCAGGCCGTAGGGGATGGTGAATGCCGGCAGGCTGGCGCCGGGGGCGGCGCCCATGTAGTCATCCACGTTGAAGTAGGGCGGGATGATGAAGAGCAGTCGTTCGGTGTGCACGGCGATCCTCCAGGGTCAGACGGCGACTTTGGCTGGGTGCTTGAATCGGGCCAGCAGCATCGGAGCATGGGCGTCGATGTTGTCCGGCAGACAGTGGCTGAGCTGGCCGCAGTCGCCGCAGGTGGGGTGCTCCTTGCGGCGGCCTTCGAGGTGGGCGATGCGGTGGGTGCGCATCGCCTCGCCGAACCAGATGTCTTTGAGCGAGGTGCTGCGGGTGTCGCCAATATTGAGTTTGCGCGCCCAGTCCAGAAAACACAGGCTGACCGTGCCGTCGGTATTGACCGCCATCGAGTAGAAAATGTAGGGGCACACCGAGACTTCGCCGATGGCGTTGCCGTAGATGCCTTCGGTGATCTCGATGCCGGTGCGCTCCTCGATGTCGAAGGTCGGCCAGCAGGGGGCGAAGTTCTCGATCGACACCCGGTCGGCGATGTCGCCGAAGGTGTCGAAGAAGCGCTGGCGGTCGTCTGCAGAGAGGATGTCGCCGGGAATCTTGATGCAGATCTCGCACTCGCCCTTGCGTTCGTAGAGCTTGCGGATGTTGTCGACGAACTTGTCGAAATCGACCCGCGTCTTGGTGAATTCCCAGAACTGCTCGCTGTTCATGCCATCGACCGAGATGTTGATGCGGTCGATGCCGGCATCGAGGATCGGGCCGACCTTCTCCGGCGTGAGCAGATAGCCGTTGGTGGTGGTGTCGATGTACTGCACGTGGCCGCTCTGTTTGGCGTAGGTCACCATGTCGGCAAAGCGCGTGTGCAGCAGCGGCTCACCTTCCTTGTACAGGCGCAGCACCTTGAGCGGCGCATCGAATTCGCCCAGATCGTCGATCACCTTTTTGTAAACGTCGAAGTCGAGCCGGCCCTGCCAGCGGCCGGTGGACTTGATCAGCGCGCGGTCGCCGGTGGGGCAGAAGGTGCACTGGAAGTTGCAGGTATTGACCGGATCGACAAACAGCACGAAGGGCGTCGACAGCGGAATCACTTCCTGCAGCGGGGTGCGGTTGTCGAGATTGATGCGGGGTTTGAGTTGCGCTTTCATGGGGCACCTCACGGAGTGTGCGGCGGGGTCGGCGCGAGCGCCAGACGGATGGTTTTGCGGCGCGGACTTTGCAGCGCAGCCGGGACTTCCTGTGGGCTGGCGGAGAGTTTGCAGCGCCCGCAGGCGTCGATGTAGTCGCGCGCGGCAAAGCGGTTCAGATGATCGATCAGGTCTTCGTCGGAAAGCGCGTCGACCGCCACCACCTGATCCGGCAAGGCGGGCAGATGGCCTTGCTGGACGCCGGCGAGCTGATGCGGGCAGCGGTAGAGCACGCCTTGCGAGAGCGTCATGCAGTGGGTGAAGGCGCATTTGGCGAAGGAGGCGCGCATCGCCGCGGCGTCCAGATGCAGCTCCTCGAAACGGCCCATGTCGAGCCACACCTTGTTGGGCAGCACGGTATGCGCGATGGCGTGCGCGGCCAGCGCAGAGAGGAAGGCGTCAAAGTTGGCACGCAGCCGCGGCGGGGTGTTGACGCCGTAGTCGGACACATTCACCACGATGCGTGGGTTGGCCAGCAGCGCCAGCACATCCGCCTTGGGGGCGACGGTGCCGCTCGTATACACATAGATGAAGCCGATTCCCGGCATGGCGAGCAGGCCGCGCAGGATCTCGGCCAGTTCCTTGTGCAGGAGCACTTCGCCGCCGGTGAGCGAAAAGCGATGCACGAACCCGCAGGCGTCGACCATCCGGGCGACGGTGGCCAGCACCGCTGCGGCGCTGTCGTTGTGGTGCTTGTCGTAATGCGGCAGCGCTTCGACGCAGTGGGTGCAGTTGAGCGTGCAGCGGTTGGTGATGAAGTAGGCGAAATCGTTGATCCGTGCCGGGCGGGCGGCGGGCGGGGCGAGCGGATGGGCGGGGGCGGCGCGTTCGGCGCCGCGGCGAAACGCGGTGCATTGCGCGGCGTCCGGCCGGCAGCCCATGCAGTCGCGCAGATCGAGCGGCTGCCCCGCGCGCAGCCGCTTCAGGCAACGTTCGGTGGCCAGTGCCTCGGTGATGCTGCGGGCGCGCAGCGGCTGGCCCAGCGCGGGGTAGCGCCGGGCGATGTCGGCGCTGATGGTCTCGAACGCGTGGTCGGAATTGATCGACACGATCAACACATGGCGCTCGGGATCGGCAATTGTCCCCAGCGCATCCGGCGGCAACACCTTGACCGGGCCGATGGCACCGATCTGCGCCGCGTTGGCGTCAATGCAGCAGGCCACCGCGATGCCCATCTCGTCGAACAGCCTGAGCAGATGACGGCCGGCGCTGCCGGCACCGTAGACGATGGGGGTGCGCTCGCGCAGCGCGGCGGGGAGCGTGTCCGGGTCGTTCAGCGCAGCGGGGACGGCGGCGATCAGTCCCATATCCGGCGCTCCGTCTCGGCGCGGTAGGCTTCGTCGACGAAAAAGCTGGCCTTGATCCCGTCGGCGATGTCGACCTGCGGGCTCATCGCGCTGGCAAAAATGGCGTCGACCAGCGCAGGGGAGAAGGGCGCGTCGTCGAAGGGCGTGCCGCTGGCGAGGAAGTCGTCGAAAAAGGTTTCGACCCCTGCGTGGATCTCGCGTTTGCGGTCGAACATTGTTTGATTGCTGCGCCCCGGCGCATGCTCCGGCCGGCCGTGGGCGTCGGCGCGGACGGCCATGCCATGCGGGGCGACGAGCACCGATTCGCACAGGATGTGATAGCGGTAGATCGCGTCCTGTGTGCGTTCCGGCGCTTGCGGATACAGCGCGGCGGCGGATCTCAGCCCGAAGGGGTTGTGGTCGCCGAACCAGCCGGTGATGTAGTAGCCGTCGAGCGGGCGGCCGAGCATGCGCTGCAAGGCATGCTGGATGGTGCCCTTGAGGCCGAGATCGGCGACGGCGATGCTTGCTTGCGGGTCGATGCCGAGCCGGTCGAGGTAGGCGAAGTAGCCAGCGCGTTCGTCGGCGGCATTGGCGAGGATGGCCTCCAGATGCGCGGCGACCTGGTCGCGGGCGCGCGGCTGGGTGTTGTCGATGGACTCATCGTCCGCTTCGCCGACGGCGTCGATGCCGTAGCGCAGGCGCAGCAGCTGCGCCGGGCTGCCGGTGAAGGCGTCGGCGAGCAGCGCAAAAGCGTCGTCCGCCGTGTGCAGGGCGGCGACGGTGGACATGCGGCGCGAGGTGGCGAAGTAGGTGCCGGCCGGCAAGGCGGGATCCTCAAGATGACTGCGGAGCTTGTCATAAAGATGCCTGAGGAGATGCCCTTCCCGTGCGAAGAAAAGCAGGTGCTCGACCGGCCTTTTCTGCAGTCGGCCGATCAGCCAGCCCAGAAAAGACAGCAGCAGCGGGCCGAAAAACACGTAACCGAAGGTGTGCAGGCGGTCGATCGGGACGCGGCCGTCGGCCGGGCGGGCGAAAGGATCGCGGAACAGTTGCTGCGCCAGCAGGCCGAGCAGTTGCCCGTCGGCCGCGCTGTGGGCGTGATCCTCCCACGCGGCGAGCTGGCTGGCGCGCAGGGCTTCGGCCGGGGCGGGGATGCGGCACGCCGCGATGCCGTGGCGGCGGGCCTGGTCGATGTCGGTGATAGCGTTGTCGCCAATGTGCACGATGGCGGTGGAGGGGTGACGTGCGCGCAGGATGTCGAACAGGCCGCCGTCGTGCTTGCTGAGCCCCTGCTCGGATGAGATGAGCAGATTCGGCGGGGCTTCGATGCCGCTGCGGCGGAGGATGTCGGCGATGGTCTCGCGTGGCAGCAGGGTGTCGGTGGTGATCCACACGCTCTTGCCCCGCTGCAGGCAATCGGCTAGCACGGACTGCATCTTCGGCCGCGGCAGACACAGTGCGCGTTCGGTGTGCAGCTCGCTGGCGTGCAGCGCGGCGGTGGCGGCGGCGCTCAGGCTGCGTTGCGCGACCAGGCGCTCATAGATCAAAGCCAGCGGATAGGCGTGGTGGCCGTATTCGGCGGTGCATTGCGCTTCGGCGCGCTTGCGCGCGTCGAGCAGGGTGGCGGCGTCGACGCCGCAGCGCAGGCTGGCGGCTTCGGCGGCCAGCGCGAGGATGTCGTCGGGGCGCAGTGCCTGGCGGGTGACCAGGGTTTCGAACAGGTCGAAGGAGATGACGACGTGCCCGGCGATGGCTGCGGCGAGCGCGCGCGCATCGCAGCATGGTGCGAGGGGGGTGACGGCCGACGCCGCGGCGTCGGGGCGCTGGCCGTTGGGAAACACGATGGCGATGTCGTGGGCGTCGCACCAGGGCGCGATGCGCCGGGCGATGGTGTGCCAGTACACGTCGGTGGCGGCGATGACGATGGCGCGCACGCCGAGCGCCACCGCCTGGTCGGGGTTGATGACGGTGTGACTGAAAAATGTCTTGCCGTGGTTGGCCGGGTCCTTGTCGAGCAGGCCGGCGATGCGGTAGCGGCCGAGCGTGCCGAGCAGGTCGCGCGCGCGCATCCCGATCCCGTACAAGGCGATGGCTTCGGGCGCGAGCGCCGCCAGTGTGCCGTGCAGGTCGGTATGCGGCGCGCGGGCCTGCTCAGGTGGTTTCGGCATGAATGCGGATGACCTTGTGCTTGCGGTCGAGCTGCCGCCCGGCGGTGACCTCGGTCGGCCCCTTGGGCAGGTTGCAGTAGCGGCACGCGTCGATCATCTTGGTGTGCTCGAACTTGTTGAGCTCGGCCACCAGCTGGGCGGGCGTGTGGTCGTGGATGTCGACCACGTCGACCTTGTCGAACTTGCCCATCTTGATGCCGCCGGCCTGATAGGGACAGTGGTAGAGGGTGCCGTCGTAGATGCGGTGGCAGGCGGCGAGGAAGCAGTTGGAGAAGTGCTCTTCGAGCCGTTCCTGGGGCACGTTGCCTTTTTCGTAGCCGTTGATGTCGACCCAGTAGCGGTCGGGATAGACGACGAAGTTCACGTCGTGGGCCTTGAGCTGGTCCACGGTGCGCTTGATCTTGTCGACCTGCTTGTCGGTCAGGTTGTTGTCGTGGCTGTAGTCGGAGACGGTGACGATGATGCGATCGTGGCGCAGCGCTTCGCACAGCGCGTCGCCGGGCACCGAAGTGCCGCTGGTGAAGACGCCGATGTAGCCGATCTTGGGCACGGTCACCAGCTCCTGCACGATCTCGGTGATCTGCGGGTGCGAGAAGGGCTCGCCGCCGACCAGGTCGAGGCGGTGGATGAAGCGGCTGGCGCTGGTGAGCTTGCGGATGTCTCGCAGCACCGTCTCCTTGGGCAGGCGCTCGTTGCTGCCCAGATAGGGCACGCCCTCGTGGCAGTGCTCGCACTTGAGGGTGCACACTTCGCCGAGCATGTAGCCGACATCGTTGAAGGTCGAGCCCTCGGGCGTGGGCTCGGGCGGCAGGTCGGCGGCGCGGGCGTGTTCGGCCAGTTCCGCCTCCGCCATTTCCTCGACGTGACGGCAGAAGATCGGGCACTTGTAGGGTTTGACGTGATACGAGATGCAGTGCTTGAGCGGCGGATACTCGCCATGCTCGGCCTTGGCCTTGCAGCTCTGGTAGTGCAGCAGATAGACCAGGAACACCCCGTTGGCGCGTTCGAGATTGGGCGCCAGCTTGAGAATGTCGGCTTCGATCAGTTCGGTCAGTTGCATGGTGCCCGCGCCGAGCACCACCATCGGTTCGGGGCGGCCGTTCTGCGCGGTGAGATAGCCCGGGCGCTCGACCGCGATGCCGTCGATCTGGCCGATGCGGGCATGATTGCGATCGACGAAAGCGGCCACCGTGACCCCCAGCGCGCCGAACAGGTCCTTGAGCATCCGGCCGGTGCGGCCCGCGCCGTAGATGATGATCTCGCGCTGGCGCAAGGTGTCGATGATGGCGTCGAGCGCGGCCGGGTCGGGGTCGCGGCTGTCGAGCAGGCCGGCGTACATCTGGCCGAGGACGGTGTTGATTGGCTGTGCTGTGCTCATCGTGTCATCCCTCTTTGCGGTCGGCGGCGCGCAGGTGTGCAAGCCCGTCTGCCAGTGTGATTCGTGCGTGCCAGCCCGGCAGGGGCGGGGCGTCTTCCCAGGGGGCGAAAACCTCCCGGTGTCGATACTCTCGGGCGCCCCATGCCACATTCACCGGGTGGCGTGGGTCGGCCGCGTTGAAGGCCGCCACCACGTCGCGCAGCGAGATGACTTCGGGGGAGGGCAGGCGGTAACACCGTTTTTCGCCACCGTTCAGTTCCATCACCTGCCGGCAGGCGAGGTCAAAGCCGTGGACGGTGTCGTCGATGTGAACCAGGTGCAAGCGCTGCGCTCCGGGCGTCATGTCCAGAATATCGGCCGTGGCGGCGTAATGCTTGAGTAAATTCATCAGCTTTGGCCGCGGATCGTCTGGTCCGTAGCTGTCGTACACGGCAAGCTCGATCAGGCGCAGGCCGATGGCGCTGCAGTAGTAATCGGCCAGCGCGAAAAAGGCGTTCTTGGTGGCGGCGTAGAGGTTGACCGGGGCCGCGCCGTGCTGCCATGCGCTGCCAGCGGCGACCATCGCGGTGCAACCGCAGCGCGCCATCGCGTCGAGCACATGAGCGCCGAACTCGACGTTGCTGCGCATCAGCGACGCGATGTCCTCCGCGCGATGTTCGGCGACATAGTGCGCCGCCAGATGCACCACCAGATCGGGACGCTCGACCGCCAGCGCGTCGTGGAGGCGTGCCGGGTCGTCACCGATGGTGTGCAGCGCGATCCCGTCGGGCAGGGGCGATCGGGGCGGTGTGGTGCGAATCACGCCACTCACCGTGTGGCCGAGGTGCAGCAGATGGCGCGCGAGATGGCTGCCGAGAAAGCCGGAGATGCCGGTGATCAGAATTTTCATGTCGCCGACAGGTAATCAAAGGGCGAGTCGAAATCGGCCAGCGCGGGATGCTGGCGGTCGCGCGCGGAGAGCGTTGGCGCGTCCGTCGCCCAGCGGATGCCGGCCGAATCCCAGGCGATGCCGCTGTCGTGGGTGGGCGCGTGGGGGGTGGTGGTGAAGTAGAGCAGCGTGGCGGTCTCGCTCAGCGTGCAGAAGCCATGCGCGAGCCCGGTCGGAATGTAGAGCGCGTTGTCGCGTTCGGCGTCGAGTTCGATCGTGACATTCTGGCGGTAGGTGGGCGAGCCACGGCGCAGGTCGACGGCTGCGTCCTGCACCCGGCCGCGCAGGCACACCACCAGCTTGGCGTGGTCATGGGGTGGGGTCTGGAAGTGCAGTCCGCGAATCACGCCGCGACGGGATTCGGTGCAGAACACTTCAGTGAAGTCGGCGGTCAGACCGAGCCGACGGAAGGTTTCGGCATGAACGATTTTGGTGAAACTGCCGCGCGCGTCGTGGCTACGCGGCAAGTTCAGTTCGTAGCAACCGGGCAGTGCGGTGGGGCGCGCGGTGAAGTCGCCGCTCACAGCCCCACCCCCAGGAACAGGCCGACTTGCTCGGCGGCGTAGTCGAGCATCGCCTCGCTCAGCCCCGGCCACAGCCCGATCCAGAAGGTGTGGGTCATTGCCGTGTCGGTGTGGGTGAGCGGGCTGGCGACGCGGAAGGCGCGGCCGGCGAAGTAGGGCTGGCGGGTGAGGTTGCCGGCAAACAGCAGCCGGGTGCCGATCTTGTGCTGGTCGAGCCATTGCAGCAGATCGACCCGGTCGACGCCGGCATCAGGGCGTAGGGTGAGCGGAAAGCCGAACCAGCTTGGCGCGGCGTTGGGGGTGGCGGCGGGCAGGTCGAGCAGGTCGCGGCAGGGGGCGAGGCGCTCGCTCAGGTAATCGAAGTTGCGTCGGCGGGCGGCGACGAAGCCCTCGAGACGGTCGAGCTGGGCCAGCCCGCAGGCGGCCTGCATGTCGCTGATCTTGAGGTTGTAGCCCAAGTGCGAATAGGTGTACTTGTGGTCGTAGCCGGCCGGCAGATCGCCCAGTTGCCAGCCGAAGCGCTTGCCGCAGGTGGCGTCGCAGCCGGGCGCGCACCAGCAGTCGCGCCCCCAGTCGCGGATCGATTCGGCGATGCGCGCGAGCAG
>JAGRFO010000125.1 GCA_020446005.1 Rhodocyclaceae bacterium
CGATGCCGAAGGTGCGCATGAAGCCCGCTACCGCGGAAGCCATGCAGTGACGCGCGTTGGGATCGAGGTTGTTGGAGCGGAAGCCGGCCTTCCAGAGCTTGGAGGCGGCATAGCCTTCGAAGACGGTCCATTGGCCGGAGCCGAACATGGCGATCGAGGAGGTCATCTCGTCCACCGACTTGCCGGCGTTGGCCTTCATGTCGGCGGCGAGTGCGGCCTTCCACTTCTCGGCCATGATGTCGTAGGCCTGGTCCCAGCTGATCGGGGTGAACTCGCCGTTCTTGTCGTACTTGCCGTTCTTCATGCGCAGCAAGGGCTTGGTCAGCCGGTCTTCGCCATACATGATCTTGGACAGGAAGTAGCCCTTGATGCAGTTCAGACCGCGGTTGACCGGGGCGTCGGGATCACCCTGGGTGCCAACCACGCGCCCATCCTGGACGCCCACCAGCACCGAACAGCCGGTGCCACAGAAGCGACAGGCCGCCTTGTCCCAGCGCACGTCGGTATTTGGTGCATCCGCCGCCTGGACTGCCACCGGCAGGCTGATCCCCGCCGTTGCAGCGGCTGCCGCGATCGCATTGGTCTTGATGAACTCACGTCGATCCATACTCATTTCAAGCCTCCTGTTCCTGCATTTGCTGACCGTCTTCGGTGTATTCGTAGGCCATCGTGACGCCAAGCACATGCTTGCTTACGTTGACCGCCAAAATGGAATCCATGACCGAGTAGCCTTCACCATCTTCCACGGTCACGATCAAACGCCCGTTGTCGGGCGATGAACCATGCACCTCGACACCAGGTATTTCGAGCAGCGCCTGTGTCAGCGCCCGGATGTGTTCGGGGGCAACCCGAACCACAAGACTTGCGATTTTCATCTTCCGCTCTCCATCGGGTAGCCCATGGCAATGGCCGTGACCGGACATGGGGCCACGCAGGCGCCACAGCCGGTACACCGTTCAATCTCGAATTCGGGCTGCGAGATGCCGCCCAGCACCGGCCGGAAACGTACCGCGCCGGCCTCGCAACTTTCGCCGCAAATCCGGCACTCCACACCCTTGGCGGCAATGCACGCCGCGCCGAACCGGGCTCTCAGCCCCCACGGCGCGGCGTCTTGCCGGCGCGCGATGGCGCCACTGTCGCAGACCCGCGCGCACTCGCCGCAGAAGGTGCACTCCGCACGGGAAAAATCAACGGACGGATAGCCGCCGCCCCCGGCCTTGATGAGCTTGGTCGGGCAGGCCTCGATACAGGCGTCGCAGCGCGTACACAAGCGGATGAAGTCGTGTTCGTCTCCAGCCCAGGGCGGGCGAAACTCAGATGCAATATCGCGGGGTCGGCCGCGGAGGAATCCGCGACGGGCTGCATCCATGACGACTGGGAAGGCCTTAGGAATTGTGTGGGCTCTTATTGGACACCCGATGTCGCCGGCCAGACTTTGATGCGCATCAATGCAATGCCCGATGACGGGGCAGGGCGCACTGAATCAGGGCAGCGGGACCACCGCTTCGCGATGGGCGGCGGCGTCGAACCAGCGCACCAGCAGGCGATAGATGTCGATGTCAAAGGCGTAGCAAGCGCCCCCAAGTACGTCATGCACGTCGACCTCGGCATCCACGGTGGCCAGATGGCACCAGCGATCGAGGAGGTGAAACGCGCTGCGAACGGTGGCCGGATCATGCTCGGCCACACACACCGGGCCGTCCCACGGCCAGCGTTTGACGCCCTTGCCGGCCAGCGCCAGCGCCAGCCGCGCGTCGTGCGCCTCGGGCGTCTCCTTGCCGGCGCAGACCCCAGCGCACTGCTTGATCTGGTGCGCCATGCACGCTCCGCTGCGGCCACTGTCGAGGCCCAGCCGGCGCGGACACAGGCGGTAGAGCAGGGCCAACTCGCGCAGCAGATTGTCGGCCTCCCGGCGGCTGCGGAAGGCGCCGTGCACGTCACGCCAATCGCGCGGATCGCTGTCGCTCAATGGCACCCGTTCGAGCACCACCGCCTTGCGCCGAACGCTGGGCAGCAGGCGCAGCCCGAACACCTCGTCGTTGCGCCGCAGCTGACGGTTGTGGAGGGGGCTGTGCTGTTTGATGAGGTTCGATTCGCGCAGCAAGGCGCCGAGTTCGCCGGCGGTCTGTTCCCATTCCACCCGCCGCACCTGGCGCGCCAGCTCGGCCGACTTGCCGGTCGAGCGGTCCGCCGCGAAGTGCGACATCACCCGCGCGCGCAAGCGCTTGCTCTTGCCGATGTAGAGCGGCAGGTCGTTGTCGCCGTAGAAAAAATACACCCCGGGGCTGTCGGGCAGGCCTTCGAGCACCCCCTCCGGCAAACCCGGCGGACGGGCGGGGCGCTTCATCGCGCGCTCGACGCAAGCCTCCAGCGTCTGGCCCGCAAATGCGTCGCGCACCTGCGTCAGGAACTGCCACAGCACTTCGGCATCGCCCATCGCGCGATGGCGCGCCGCACAGCGCAGATCGTGGCGCGCAATGAGGGCGTCCAACCCGTGGCGATGATGCTGGGGATAAAGCGCGCGGGAGAGTTTGACGGTGCACAATACCGCGGCATCGAAGCTGCGCCCCATGCGCTCGAAGGCGTTCTTCAAAAAGCCGTAGTCGAAGCGCGCGTTGTGGGCGACGAACACCGCGCCATCGAGCAAGGCATGCACCGCGTCGGCGAGCGCCTCGAAGGGGGGCGCGTCGGCTACCATGGCGTTGGTGATGCCGGTGAAATTCTGGATGGTGGGGGGAATCGACACCCCCGGGTTGGTCAGCGAGGACCAGCGCTCGACCACCTCGCCGGCCTCGATGCGCAGGATCGCGATCTCGGTGATCCGGTCGCGCTGGGGATGCGCGCCGGTGGTCTCGAGGTCGACGACGGCCAAACGCGACGGCAGACTCACCGCCCCCTCCCGCCGTCAGCGCGGGTCGCGCGGATCAGTTGTCGGTCTGGTAGTAGTAGGGCTTGACCGGCACCTTGGCCGCGTTCTGGCGGGTGCGGGTGTCGGCATCCTGCGGTTTGTCCCACCACAGCGCGCGGCCGGCCTTTTGCTCCACGCGCTCCTCCGGATGCTTCTCCATCCACTCGCGCATGAACTTGGTGTGTTCGGATTCGTACAGCGCCATTGCGTTCTCCTCGATCAGGGCACGGATTTTAGGCAAGTCGGGCGCCAAGCGCCACCACTTCAGCGTTTGGTCTCGCTTTTCTGGCGGAACACGCGGGCCACCGCGGGCTGCACCCGCACGCTGCGGATGAGCTTGGCGAGGTGGGTGCGGTCGGCGACCTCGACATTGAACTGCAGCGAGGTATACGGTGCGTGGTCGGCGTCCATGGTCACGTTCAGGATGTTGGCATCGGCGTCGGAAATCGCCGTCGCCACCCCCGCCAGCACGCCGCGCTTGTCGATGGTCAGCACCACGATGGCCACCTCGAACAGCCGCCCTTCGCTGGACTCCCAGTCGACGTCGATCCAGCGACCACGGTCGCTGCGCAGACGCGCCACCACCGCGCAATCGTGGACGTGCACCTCCAGCCCCTGACCCTTGCGGATGGTGGCGATGATCTCGTCGCCAGGAATCGGATGACAGCAGCGCGCCAGCTGCACCGCCGCGCCCTCGCTGCCGCGGATCAGCACCGCCGCCGCAGGCTTGGGCTTGATCACGTTGGGACGGCCGGATTCCAGATCCTGCGCCTCGGCCAGGCGGCGCGCGACGATCACCGGCAAACGCTTGCCGAGGCCGAGATCGGCAAAGATCTCGCGCCGCTGACGCACCCCGCGGTCGCGCAGGAAACGGTCCCACGCAAAGGTGCTGATCTGCCCCAGGTTGAGGCCGTGAGCACGCAGCGCCTGGTTGAGCAAACGCTCGCCCAGCGCCACCGACTCGTCCTGCTGGGCGTTCTTGAGAAAATGGCGGATCTGCGCCCGCGCCTTGCCGGTGCGCACGTACGAGAGCCACGCCGGGTTGGGCACCGCCTGCGCGGCGGTGATGATCTCAACCTGATCGCCATTGCGCAGCTCGGTGCGCAGCGGCACCAGATCGCCATTGACCCGGCTGGCCACACAGCGGTTGCCAATGTCGGTGTGGACCGCGTAGGCAAAATCCACCGGAGTGGCGCCACGCTGCAGCGGCATGATGTGACCCTGCGGGGTGAACACGTAGACCTCGGAGGGGAACAGGTCGATCTTGACGTGCTCGAGAAACTCGGTGGCCTCTGCGGACGCCGATTGCAGGTCGATCAGCGACTGCAGCCACGAGTGGGTGCGCTGATGCAGCTCCGAGAGGCTCGATTCGTCGTCCTTGTACAGCCAGTGCGAGGCCACGCCCGACTCGGCCACGTGGTGCATGGCGCGGGTGCGCACCTGCACCTCGACCGGCGTGCCGTAGGGGCCGATCAGGGTGGTGTGCAGGCTCTGGTAGCCGTTGGCCTTGGGAATCGCGATGTAGTCCTTGAACTTGCCCGGCACCGGTTTGTACAGCGCATGCAGCGAACCGATGGTGAGATAGCACGAGGGCAGATCGGGCACGATCACCCGGAATCCGTAGATGTCGAGCACCTGCGAGAAGCTCAGCCGCTTCTCCAGCATCTTGCGATAGATGCCGAACAGATGCTTTTCGCGCCCCTGGATTTCGGCCGAAATGCCCCACTGCGGCAGACGCGCTTCGAGCGCCGAGAGCACCTTGCCGACCAGCTCGCGGCGGTTGCCGCGCGCCGCCTTGATGGCCTTGGAGAGCACCTGATAGCGCATCGGGTGCTTGTGCATGAAGGACAACTCCTGCACCTCGCGGTACAGGTTGTTGAGGCCCAGCCGGTTGGCGATGGGGGCGTAGATTTCGAGCGTTTCGTCGGCAATGCGACGCCGCTTGGCCGGCCGCATGTGGTCCAGCGTGCGCATGTTGTGCAACCGGTCGGCGAGCTTGATCAGGATCACCCGCAGATCGCTGGCCATCGCCAGCAGCATCTTGCGGAAGTTCTCCGCCTGCGCTTCTTCGTGGGAGCGGAACTCGATCTTGTCGAGCTTGGAGAGGCCGTCGACCAGCTCGGCGGTGACCTTGCCAAAACGCTCGGCCAGCTCGGCCTTGGTCACCGAGGTGTCCTCCATCACATCGTGCAGGAGGGCGGCCATCAAGGCCTGGGGGTCAAGCTTCCAGTCGGCGACCAGCTCGGTGACGGCCACCGGGTGGGTGATGTAGGGCTCGCCGCTGACCCGGAACTGGCCGAGGTGGGCGTTGGCCGAAAAATGGTAGGCCGCCTCGACGCGGCCAACATCTTCCGCCCGCAGGTAGGCCGAGATCTTGCTGCGCAGACGCTCGAAATCCAGCGCCAGCACGCTGGAAATCGGCGGGGAATACGTCGCCGGGAGGGGGTCGGCGGGCTGATTCACGGGTGCTCCTTATAGCGTGACCACCCTGCGTCCCGACCCGGCGGGGGATCAGGCCTGGCCCCGGTTGAGCATTTCCAGACCCACTTTGCCAGCCTCGATTTCGCGCAGCGCGATCACAGTGGGTTTGTCCTTGTCGGAGCGGTCCAGTTCCACCATCGGCTCGCTGCCCACGGTGACCTGCCGCGCCCGATAGGTGGCCGCCAGGGTCAGCTGGAAGCGGTTGGAAATTTGCTTGAGACAGTCTTCAACGGTGATACGGGCCATGAAACCTCAGTCCTTTTCAAGAAACGCGAAATACGCCGGGTGCCGCGCGTGTTGCTTGGCGTTGCGCAGACGGGCGGCGCGCACAACCGCCGCCAGATCGTCCAGTGCATCGTCCAATTGCTTGTTAATTATAACGTAATCAAACTCGCCCACATGGCGCATCTCGCCGCGCGCGGCGAGCAGACGGCGGGAGATCACCTCGTCGCTGTCGGTGCCGCGGCCACGCAGGCGGCGTTCCAGTTCCTCCATCGACGGCGGCAGCAGGAAGATGCCCACCGCGTCGGGAAACACCTTGCGCACCTGCTGCGCGCCCTGCCAGTCGATCTCGAGCAGAATGTCGCGCCCCGCCGCGGTCTGCTCGCGCAGCCACACCCGCGAGCTGGCGTAGTAATTGCCATGCACCTCGGCCCATTCGAGAAACGCGCCGTCATCGCGCAAGGTCTGAAAACGCGCCACGTCCACAAAGTGATATTCGCGCCCGTCCTGCTCGCCGGGGCGCGGCGGGCGGGTGGTGTAGGACACCGACAACTGCACCTGCGGATCGCGCTGGAGCAATCCGCCCACCAGTGTGGTCTTGCCCGCGCCCGATGGCGCGGTAACGATGAACAAGGTTCCGGACATGCGTTTCACCCCGGCCCACGGACCGGCGTCTCCCGTAACAAGGCAAAGCAACAATCGATGGCCGATTCTAGCCCGGAACCCCGTTTCTGACCGGCAGGCCGGGCAAATTTGTAAGCGCGGGTTTGCAGTTGTAACCGCAGCGAACTTGAGGCCACCCACCCGGTCACACTCCGCGTCCCGTATCGTCACATCAGCACTTGCAATTGACGCATGCGCCCCCACATGTCATCCATCAACGTTGACCCGCCCGCAGGCGACCGGACCCCTGCGGCGACCAGGAGCATTGAATGACCCGCAAAACGGATTCAAACGTTCGCAAGATCATCGGAACCGCCGCCATGGCCCTCGCCGTCCCCACTGCCGCCAGCGCGGTCACCGCGCCCGCCCCCCTGCTCACCGAAAAAAGCGCCATGAGCACCACCGCGGCCAAGCGCAATGCGCGCCAGAGCCTGCGCGAAGAAGCCAATCCGGAACTGTTCCCGCTCAAGCTGCGCCCCTCGCTGAGCGCGGCCGCCGAGGTGGCCGAGAAACCGATTCAGGTCAAGGTGATGGACGCCGAGGGGCGGCGCATCCTGCTCGCCCGCGCACACGGCAACATCACCCTCGGCCCGCTGCCGGCCGGCGAATACCGGCTACAGCTGCGTTCCGGCGCCAGCATCGAAGAGCATGCTCTCAAGCTCGGCACCGGCAAACGCGGTCTGCTGCGCTACGAACTGGGCGCCTGAGCGCCCTGTCTGACGGCATCTCCCTAAATTTCGCGGGCCGGAGGGATGCCGGCAAAGATGCTGTCGGAGATCCAGGACTGGATGTTGCGCGTCAGCGCTGACGGCCCCACTAGGGTGAGGTGCTTGTCGGCAATCGCCTGCTTGTAGGTTTTGTCGCCCATCCAGCACGACACCATCGTGTGCAGATCGGTGGTCAGGTACACATCCACGTCCTTGCCCGGGTCCTCCAGGCAGATGTCCACGTTGCAGCCCTTGACCAGCAACCACCAGTCGCTGAGCTTTTTGAGGTCGGTGAACTTGAAGTGGATCACCGACTGATCCCCCGGCAGCATCTCGGTCTTGACGCTGCGCTGCAGGTACAGCATCAGTAGCTCGACGTCCAGATCGCTGTCGCGCACATCGCCGCGCGCCCAGCGCATGCCCCAGGTCCCCACGGTCTGCAGCATCGGCAGGGTTTCCTTGCCGGCCTGGGTGAGAAAGTATTCATTGCCCCGCTGACCCGGAATTTTCCTGCGCAGGATGATTTCGGCATCCGCCAGCTCGTTCAGCCGCTTGGTCAGGATGGTGGGCGAGATCAGGCTCAGCCCGCGCTGCAACTCGTTGAAGCGGGTCGCGCCCATGTGCAGTTCGCGCAGGATCAACAGGGTCCATTTTTCGCCCAGCATCTCCATCGCCTTGGCAACCGGGCAGAACTGGCCATAGTCCACGGCAGACCTCCTGACAGATCAAAACGGGGTAAGGATTTTGCAAGGATAGCCTCGCCCGGCCGGTTTGGCAGTATCTGCCGCGCGAGTGGGCGGTGGCGGCTCTCCAAACATGTAGTGCGTTACTACGCAAAGCGTAGTGGATCGCTACAAGCCGCGAAGTATTTCGGCCGGCCCGGGCTGCATAGACTGTCTCACATCAGGCGCACATGCCCTGGTGCTCTCAAATACACACTGACAGGAGAATCAAAATGCCGCTCATCACCGTTCATCTCATCGAAAACGTGTTCACCGCCGAAGAGAAGGTCGACATGATCACCAAGCTCACCGACGCCATGGTCCAGATCGAAGGCGAAGCCATGCGCGCGGTCACCTGGGTCAAGATCGAGGAAGTGCCCGAAGGTCAGTGGGGGATCGCCGGCCAGGCGCTCACCGCCGGGATGGTCCACCAGATGCAGCGGGCGGCCTGACCGCCGCGCGGGTACCGCCGATCGGGGCGGTACCCGCACCTGCGCAGGATCGAAGCTCGGCGGCGTCACTCGAACAGGGCGCCGACGCTCTCCCCGCTGTGAATTCGCTCGATCGCCGCCGCCAGCAGCGGGGCGACGGTCAGTACCGTGAGTTTGTCGAAACGCTTTTCCGGCGCAATGCTGACCGTGTTGGTCACCACGATCGACTCGATCGGCGCGGCGCGCAGCCGCTCGATCGCCGGCCCGCACAGCACCCCATGCACCGCCCCGGCGTGAATGCTGCGCGCCCCGGCGGCCTTGAGCGTTTCGATGGTCGACACCAGCGTGCCGCCGGTGGAGATCTCGTCCTCGAAAATCACCACATCGCGCCCCGCCACCTCGCCCACCACCTGGCCCTGCTTGACCTCCATGTCGCTGACCCGGCGCTTGTCGATGATCGCCATCGGAATCCCCAGCCGCTCCGAGAAGCGCCCCACCCGCTTGGCCCCGCCGGCGTCGGTGGCCACCGCCACCATGTTCGACAGGTCGTGGTTGTCGCGGAAATGGCGGGCGAGAGTCGGGATCGCGGTGAGATGATCGACCGGCACGCTGAAGAAGCCGTGCACCTGATCGGCGTGCAGATCCATGGTGAGCACCCGGTCGGCACCGGCGGTGTGGAGCATGTCGGCCACCAACCGGCCGGTGATGGAGATGCGCGGCGCGTCCTTCTTGTCCGAGCGCGCGTAGGAGTAGTACGGAATCACCGCCGTCACCCGTCGCGCCGAGGCGCTCCTGAGGGCATCGAGGGTGATCATCAACTCCATGATGTGGTCGCTCACCGGTTCGGTGAACGACTGCACCACGAACACATCGCGCTCGCGCACGTTGGCCTGTACCTGGACGTGCAGATTGTCGTTGGAGAAACGCGACACCTCCAGCGGGCTCACCGGGATGGCCAGGGTGTCGCAGATCTCGCGGGTCAGGGCGTGGTTGGAATGGCAGGCAAAAACGCGCAGTTCGTCGTTCATTGCAATCCGTGTTTTAGCCGCCCGCCGGCGGCCGATTCAGGGCAGGGTGCGCAGATAGTCGACCACCGCCGGGATGTTCTTTTCACCCAGTTGGGTCACCGCCGCCGTCATCGGGGCATAGAAGCGCTCGCCGGTGAGGTCGAGATAACGCTTCAGATTCAAGCTGAGATACTCCGCCTGCTGGCCGGCCAGCCGCGGGGTGGTCTCATTGCCGTGGGCGTTGTCGCCATGGCAGCGCGCGCACAGGCGGGTAAACGCCGCGCCACCCGCCACCCGCCGCGCCTCGGGCACGGTGATCACCGGCGGCGCCGGCTGCGCCGCATAGAAAGCCGCCAGCGCGAGCTTGTCGGCCGGCTCCAGCACCCGCATCAAACCTTCCATGAACGCGTTCTTGCGCTTGCCGCTGGCAAAGGCTTCGATCTGGACGAGGAGATAATCGGGGTTCTGGGCGGCCAGATTCGGCACGTCGGGAATCTTGCTGATCCCCGAATCGCCATGGCAGTTGGCGCAGAAGGTGGCAATGCTGCCGCCCGCCTTGAGCATCTCCTCGCGCGTCACCGCCGCGTCCGTCTGCGCCGCGACGGGCAAGGCACCGCTCACACACAGCGCCGTCCACACCACCGCCCGTCTCGCCACCGCCCACACTGCTCGCATCGTTCGCCCCAATGATTTGTCATCCAGCAAATGTAATAAACAGTGTCGGATGATCGCCTCGGAACTTTACCGCCAATTTCGCCTGAACGGCGACTTTGTCGGCGATGCCGGCCCCGGCCGGTGCGGACGCGAGGAATCGGCCCTCAGAAATACAGCGCCACCACCGACGACAGCCGCCCGGCCTGCAACACCGGCAGCGCGACCACCGCGTCGAGCCCGGCGTTTTTCGCCGACAGCGCGCCCGGATCGCTGGCCTCCGACAAGCGCTGCCCGATCTGCGGCCGGCAGGTCAGCAGCACCCGCCCCAGCGCACCCTGACCTTTCTGGATGCGTGAGACGCGGTGATTCTCGTTGAAACCCGGCGTCCGGTCGCAGTCGCCGCTCTTGAACACCAGGGTCTCGTGTGCTTCATCCGGCGCCCAGATTTCGAAGCGATGGGCGATCGGGGTGTTCAGCGCCGACAGAAAAGTCATCACGTAACTGTGGCCGGGCCGGTAGGGCGAAGGCAGGCCGAGGCCCTTGTTGATGCCGACCTCGAGTGCCTCCTTGGCGCGCAGGAAGCGCTTGGAATAGCCCAGATCGCCCATCACCACCGGCTCGCCGCCCTGCCACACCAGGCCCGGCAACCCGAAGCCCGGGCGGAAACTGGTGTGCTTCGAGATCCACTCGAAACCTTCCGCGTGGCCGAAATAGCCATCCACCAGCGACATCTCCAGCGAGGTGTCCGGATCGTTGTGCCACAGCTCGATCGCTCCCACGTGACTCTCGTCATCGCCACAGAACAGCACCACCACCGACACCAGCACATCGCCGGCAAAGATCGGGATCGCCACCCCGCAGGTCAGGCCCGCCTTGGCGGCCGCCTCGCGGCGCACGAAATAGGAATTCTGCAGATCCTTGAGAATCACCGGCCGGCGCTCTGCCCAGGCCCGCCCCGGCAGCCCCTCTTCAAAACCGAAAAAGGTCTTCTCGCTCACCAGCCGAAAGCTTTCCAGACCGCCGTACAGCCCGTCCTGAAATTCCAGCAGGCTGCCGTCCTTGGAGGGCGTCCAGATTTCGACGACGCGAATGAAGGTGTTGCGCATGCGGGGTCTCCCGATCAGATGGATTCGAGCGACCTGAAGCGATTTTCATGCCGGCCGGAATCACGGGAAAAACGCGAGATTGTCAGTAAAACGACGCCAAAATCAGGCCCTGAACACGCCTCTGGCACCGAAGCGGTGCATCTGTATGCCCCCACAGACGAATTAGCCAGGCGACCTGTTCAGTATTTAAAGACTACGGAGCCGGGCTCGGGACTGTTCATCCGCTGAAGACGGCCTCTGAGCGTTTGAGATACAGAAGGTAGTCGAGCGAGGGCACCTTGACAGTATGCATCTTGCAAACGGCGGGGATCTTGTACTTACGCTTTTGTACGGGCAGGGCTGTCTGGACTCCCTCGTTTGTCACAAGTTCGACGTTGTGGATCTTAGCTGTGGCAATGATGATCAGATCGTTCTCATCGACTCCACTGCCATACCGGTCTTCTTCTATTTCCAACAACTCCTTGATCCGCATGGCCTCAAGAAGGATCGCCTCGGTGACTGGCAGCTTTTGCAGACCAACATCCTTAAGCCAGTTCACGCATTCCGGCACTTTGTGCCCAACTTCCTCAGCCGCCACTTCCGACATCTGGATCACGCCCTGTGCCACTCGATCTGCCATCCAGTTCCAAAGCGCTGGAAATTGCAGAATGGGATAGTTATCCCACGCGTGGATCATGGACGACGCGTCAAATACCTGCATAGTGCCGTTCCAACTCGTGCAGGTCACTGATCTTCAGATTATCGAGGTAGGTGCTCGCCTTGGTCAGCGAGATGCGGCGCGAATTGAGGGCGTCGAGCACCGTGCGGACATAGCCGTCGCCAAAGATGTGTTTGGGCTCACGATTGCGATATGCGCGACTGCCACTTGTCTTTGGCGGTAGTTCGCGCGTTGCCCACCATTGGCGATAGGCCACGTATTGCGCTTTTGGCAACCGCCCGACGTCGACGAGACGGCGCAGGATCACCTCGCCGCTCACGCCCCATTCCCTGCGCTGAGATGCGAGCCAGTCATCCAACGTCTCGACATCATTTGGGCGTTCATCGTCGCGGATGCTCAATAAAAACGCTTCCGGGACCAGAAGATGGCCCGCGAAGGCGTTGGCCTCCTGTTCAGCACCGGCATGGGCGTGCAGATCGCTCTCGTCGTCGATCGAACTAGTCTGGTGCAACAACAGGTGCCCTAGCTCATGCATCAGCGTGAAACTCTGCCGCGCATCCGAGTTCTGCTTCTTCACGAAAATCACCGGGCAGGCCGAGTCATACAAAGAGAAGCCCAGAATTGGACTTTCCTTGGCGATCTGCCATTGGCCTGGGTAACCGTTGCTCTGAAACACCAGCAAGCCACACGCTTCGAGAGCCGCGCGATAACTGTTGAAATCATTGCGGTCGGCCAACCCAAGCCATCGGCGCACGGTTTGAGCTGCCTCAGGAACGCTGAGCCCTGCTAAATCGGGCGGTGAAAATCGAACCATTTCCTCTGGGTCAAGTTCATCGCGCAGCGCTAGATAGATCGTGCGTTGGTGCTCGACCCGCTCAATCAGCAGTTTCAAGCGAGCCGACAATTCCGGCTTCTGATTCGCGAGTGTGCGGAACTGGGCGGTATGAGCCGTGGCTTCGTCCACCGGACCCTGCACCAGAAAGAACAGCGTGCCGCGTCCAAAAAAAGTCGCCAACTTGCGCAACTGGCTGAAAGTCAGTCCCACCTCGCCCTCAAAAACCTTGGTCAGCGTCGTTGACGCAATACCGACTTCGCAGGCGAGCTCGTCCCGCGTCATGCCGCGGTCGGCAAGACACCAGTCAATGCGTTCCCAATTGATCGATTGGATGCGTTCCATGCAGCAATTATATGGGGTGCTCCACACTCATCCTACGCTTTAACGTTTCGTTCCCTCGACTGTTGAGGTGAGACCCGGCCAATCCCAGCCGGCTGTAAGCATCGCGGCAACGAGTCTCACCAGAAAATTAATACAGCAAGAACGCCCCCCGCGCCGCCCGCCACGCCGCCTCATCCGGCGCGGTGATCGCCTCCAGATCCTCGGGCGTGGCCGCCGCATCCTCGACCCACTCCCGCAACAGCGGCGAGCCGTTGATCAGGTCGATGGCGAGTCGGTCGTATTCGTATTCGTACGGAAAATCCCGCCACAGCGGGTAATCGGCGCACTGGCGCAGCACGGCCTTGAAAGCGAGGGCCTGCAGGCGCCAAGGCTGGAAGCGATGGTGCTGGTAGGCACCGTCGTCCACATGGATCTGCACGCCGTGGCACTGGCTGCCGGCGTGTTTGTGGAAGGTGGGTTCGAACCAGCATTCGCGCAGGCGGCAGCCTTGCAGCCATTGGGGGGCGAGGGCGTGCATGTCGCGCAGCAGGGCGGCGGCGTCGAGGTCGGGCGCGCCGAAGACTTCGAGCGGGCGGGTGGTGCCGCGGCCTTCGGAGAGGGTGGTGCCTTCGAGCATCACGGTGCCGGCGTAGGCGCGGGCCATGGAGAGATTGGGGGCGTTGGGGCTGGGGTTCACCCAGCTGCGCACGCCGATCGGCCAGCCGTAACCGGGCGCGGCCTCAGGCTGCCAGCCGTCCATGGTGATGACTTCGCATTCAACGTCGATCTTGAATTCGGCGATGAACCAGCGCGCCAGCTCGCCCAGGGTGAGGCCGTGGCGCATGGGCAGGGGGCCGGCGCCGACGAAGCTCTCCCAGCCCGCGCGCAGGGTCAGGCCCTCGACGGGGCGACCGGCGGGGTTGGGGCGGTCAAGCACCCACACCGCCTTGCCATGCGCGGCGGCGGCTTCGAGCACGTAGCGCAGGGTGGTGATGAAGGTGTAGATGCGGCAGCCCAGGTCCTGCAGGTCCACCAGCAGCACATCGAAGCTGTCCATCATCGCGGCGGTGGGGCGGCGCACCTCGCCGTACAGGCTGAACACCGGGATGCCGTGCGCCGGGTCGGTGAAGTCGGGCGACTCCATCATGTTGTCCTGCTTGT
>JAGRFO010000011.1 GCA_020446005.1 Rhodocyclaceae bacterium
CGAGCCGCGGGGGCGGCGCCTTTGGCCGGGGTGGGCGGAACACCTCCCCCCCTGGCCCCCCGCGGGGCCGCGCCGGGGGGGGGGGGGGGGGGGGCCGCGCGAGCTGGGCGAGGTGGTGCGCGAGCATGTTGATGCAGCCCGCGACGCTGCCCGCGCAACGCGCCCGGGCAGCGCTCGTGGCGACGGCGGCTTTGGCCGCTGGGTGGCCGGGCGGCTGGGCAAGGCGTTTTCGCTGGCGCTCGCGCTGGCGGTGATCTACATCCTGATCCGCGCGCTGGGCGACGCGCAGACCAACCGGATGATGGACAAGGTTATCGCCACCACCATCGAGCAGTTGCGGCAGCTTTTCTGAGCCTCAGAACTGCCAGCGCAGGTGCAGGGTCGGGGCGTTGGTGTCGACGCCGGGGATGCTGTGGTTGCCAAACTTGTTACGCCACAGTTCGTAGCCGACGCCGGCAAACACGGTGTTGGGGCGCCCCGCCAGCACTGCGCCCACGTCGGCCATCAGCGCGGTGCGGATCAGCGTCTCCTCCCCCACGTGCTTGCCCAGATAGTCGTCGCCGCGGCGGAACAGGTGCGCCGCAAAGCCTTCGAAGCGCAACGGCGTGCCGCCCAGCGCAAACGGAATCCGCCACGCCAGATGCGCCATCGGGAAGGCGTCGAAGCCGATGTCTTCGGTATTGCCCGGCGCCTTGCAGGGCGGCAGACCGCAGTGATTCCATTCCTTGGTGAGCAGCAGCGAGAGGTCGACAAAGCCCGGCGGGGCGATCTTGAAGCGCAGGGTGGGGCCGATCACCAGCTGGCGCTTGCGCGGCGCGAACAGGTTGTCCTTGGTGTTGAGGTCGAAGCCGGCGGTGAGTGCCAGATCGCTGATCGGGCCGGCGGCGAAGCTGCGTTCGAAGAGCTTGCCCAGCGACAGCATGTGGCGATACACCACGTAGTATTCGGTCGCGCCGTGGGTGGCGTTCTTGGCCGGGTCGACGCCGCTGGAGCGCATCATCTTGACGCGCAGCAGGTTGATGCCGTGGCTGTAGCCGCTGGCATGCACGAATTCGAGAATGTCCTTGTGCACCGGCTTGCGGTTGGCCGGCTCGGTGAAGCGGTTGCTGGTGGTGTAGGTGAGCGAATTGTCCTGCCAGGTCACGGCCTGGGCGGCCAGCGGGGTGAGCAGGGCGAGGGTGGCGAGCGCGGCGCGCAGGGGTCGGGTCATCGGTAGTCTCCTTTGGGCGGGGAGTGTGCCGATTGTGCGCGGGCAGCGCTTTGACCTGGGTCGGGTTGGGGCGCACTTTGCGCGTTAGTCGGCCGGCGGGGTGCGTTCTTCGAGGTCTTCGACCACCACCGACAGCGCCTGGGTCGAGATCAGCACTTCGAACAGCGACAGTACCAGCGAGAGCGTCAGGGTGGTGATGGAGGCCCCGAACAGGGCTTTGCCGAGGCCGTTGTAGTCGGCAAAGATGGCCAGCATCGACAGCGCGCAGAGCAGGAAGCTGATCACCGCAAAGGTCTGCATGAAGCGGATCTGGGTAATGCGTCGCTTGAGTCCCGGAATCTGGCGGGCGATCAGGCGGCGGTCTTCCCGGGTGTCGGCGGCCAGTTGGCGGATGAGCTGGCCGAGCGTCAGGAAACGGTTGGTATAAGCCAGCAAAAGCAGCGAAATGGCGGGAAAGAGCAGTGCGGGGGTGGTGATGTTCATGTCCATCGGCGCTCCTTGAGCAAACGGGCTGGTGCGGATTGTCCCATGCCGGGGGTGCCGCTCAGGCCTTGTAGGTCGATAGCAGGATGCTGGTTTCGGTGCTGGCGATGCCGTCGATGACGCGGATGCGCCCCAGCGCGCGGTCGAAGGCTTCGAGCGTGTCGGCGCGCAGTTCGGCGACAAAATCCCAGCGCCCGTTGGTCGAGTGCAAAGTGTGCACCGCGGGCTCGCCGCGTAGCGCCTGGCGCACTGCGGCGGTGGCGTTGCCCTCGATGGCGATGCCCATCCAGGCGCGGATTTGGTGGGTCTCGGCGGTGGCCATCAGGCGCACCGTGTAGCCGCTGATCACGCCGCTTGATTCGAGCTTGCGCAGGCGGTTGACCACCGTGCCGCGCGCCACCCGCAGGCGCTGCGCGAGGCTGCTGACCGGCAGCCGGGCGTCGTCGCGCAGCAGGGCGATCAGTTGGCGATCGGTATCGTCGAGCGTGCTTAAAGTGTCAGTCATGGCTGTCACTATTGGCAAAGATTGTTCAATGGTAGTCAATCTGCTGCCTTTTTGTTGATTTGATTTGTGCCCAGACTGAAGGATGCGCTGCATTCCCGAGGAGGCCGCCGCCATGTCCGCGAACGCCCACATGCTGTTGGTTGACCCGGCTCATTTCGACGTGCGCTATGTCATCAACCCGTGGATGCAACCGGCGCACTGGGCGCGCGAGCGCGGTGTCCACATGGCGCAGGCGCGCGCGGGCTTCGATGCCTTGTGCGCGGCGCTGGTGTCGATCGGCTGCCGGGTGAGCGTCATGCCCGGCGCGGCCGGGTTGCCGGACATGGTGTTTCCGGCCAATGCCGGCATCGTGCTCGACCGGCGGGTGCTGGTGGCGCGCTTCCGCCACCCCGAGCGGCAGGGCGAGGAAGCCGAGTTCGAGGCCATGTTCCGCCGCCTGCAGGCGATCGGCGTGGTTGATCTGGTGGAGACATTGCCGGCCGGCTGCCATCAGGAGGGCGCCGGCGACTGCATCTGGGATGCCCATCGCGGGCTGTTCTGGGCCGGCTGGGGGCCGCGCTCGTCACGCGCAGCGATCGAGCGCATCGCCGATTTTTTCGGTCAGCCGGTGGTGCCGCTGGAACTGGTCACCGCCCGCGCCTACCATCTCGACGTGTGCTTCTGCCCGCTCTCCGGCGGCGAACTGCTGTACTACCCGCCTGCCCTGTCAGCGGCCTCTCGGGCCTTGGTCGAGGCGCGGGTGGCGCCGGCCTTGCGGATCGAAGCCAGCGCCGACGACCTCGCCCATTTCAATGTCAACGCGGTCAACGTCGGCCGCGAGGTGGTGATGAGCCGCTGCACCGGGCGCCTGCGTGCCATGCTCAGCGAGCGCGGCTACCGGGTCCATGAGGTCGACCTGTCGCCCTTCATGCTGTCGGGCGGCGGCGCCTTCTGCATGACCCTGCGTCTCGATCGCCACTCGTGCGTCGAGCCGGCGGGTCAACGAAAAACCCCGCGCCGCAAGTGCGGCACGGGGTTGGCCCTTGGGGTAGGGGGTGCTTAGGCGACTGCTTTGGCGGCTTTGGCAGCGGCCTTCACGGCAGCGTCGGTGGCCTTGTTGATGTTGAGTTCGGCGACGCTGACGGCTTCACGGGCCGCTTTGGCGGCTTCTTCGATGGCGCTGTTGGCAGAGGCGCGGGCCGACTTGACCATCGCCACGACCACGTCACCGCCGACCGGGGTCGACGCGCAGAGCTTGTCCAGCGCGGCGTCGAGGTCCTTGTTGGCCACGTCGACCTTGCTGTTCATCACCGAATTGACGGACTCGCCCAGATCGGTGGCGATGGCGTAGCAGCCGCGCACATAGCCGACGCTGCGCATCAGGGCCGGTTCGACCATGCCGGCGGCGGCGCCGAGCAGGGCTTTGGGGTCTTTGGCGCTGGAGATGGCCACGGCGTCCTTGAGGCCGTCGGTGAGCGAGCTGCGGGTGGCGGCAAAGGCCAAGCCGCTCAAGCGCTCGGCGCTTTCGAAGTGCATGCCGACCAGCGCGCTGAGGGTGTCGATGGCGTCGAGATTGGCGGCAGTGAGTTTTTCGGTGGTGATCATGATATTTCTCCTGAGAGGATGGGTTCGGGATCTTTGCAAGGCAGCGGTCGGTCCGGATCAGATCGATGGTGCAGTGCACAATTTAGATTCTACACAAGAAGTAGATCGTGTAAAGATGTTTTTGTGCAGTGCACAATAAAAGTCACGAAGTGTGGTTGCGATGCCACAGCGCCCGGTTTTCGCGGGATTCGTAAGCGCTCGTAAAACGCGGTGCGCCCGGCTTGTCCCGTTCCGGGCGGGCTGATAGCCTCGACGCATCTGCTCCGCGATCACGGGATGTCCTCATGAAATCCGCGCTTCGATTCGTCGTCGGACTGGCTGTGCTGGTCGCGCTGGTCATGGCTGCGCTGGCGGCCTATCTGGCCTTCCTGTTCGACCCCAACGACTATCGCGACCGCCTCACCGAACTGGTCAAGACTCACACCGGGCGCACGCTGGCGATCCAGGGCGACATCGGGCTGAGTTTTTTCCCGTGGCTGGGCTTCCGGCTCGGCGCGGTTGAGCTGGGCAACGCGCCGGGCTTCTCCGAGCGCCCTTTCGCGGCGCTCGCCTCGGCCGAAGCGCGGATCAAGATTCTGCCGCTCCTCGGTGGCGCGATCGCCATCGACACGGTCAGCGTGCAGGGACTGCAACTGAACCTGGAGCGGCGCAAGGACGGTGTGACCAACTGGGACGATCTGGCCGGCGGGAAAAAGGACGCGACCGCGTCGGGCGATGAGGGCAAGCGCGCGGGTGGCGGCGCGGCGTCGCTGGCGGTGGGCGGGATCGACATCCGGGAGGGGGCGATCCGCTGGGATGACGCGCAGGCCGGGCGCAGCGACGCGCTCTCCGGGGTGGCGCTGCGCACCGGCGAAATCAGCCCCGGCCAGCCCTTCGACTTCGAGGCCGGTGCAAGCTTTGCGCTGGCCGACCCGGCCGTGAATGGGCGGGTCACGCTGGCCGGGCGGGCGGCGCTCGATCTGGCCGCGCAGCAGTACCGGGTCGACGACCTGAAAATCGCGCTCAAGGCCGATGGCGCGGGCTTGCCCGGCGGTGCACTCGACGCGCAACTGGCCGCCACACTGCGCGCCGATCTGGCCGCTGGCACCGCCTCGCTCGGCGCGCTCACCCTCACCGCCAAGCCCCTGCAACTGACCGGCTCGCTCGACGCCACGGCGCTCAACAGTGCGCCGGCCTTCAGCGGTCGAATCGAGGTGGCGGGCTTCAATCCGCGTGACTGGATGCAGTCGGCGGGCATTGCCGCGCCGGTGACGGCGAATCCTGCGCGCCTTACCCGCGCCGCGTTGAAAGCCTCGATCAGCGGAACGACGACTCGCGTCGCGCTCAGCGAGGTGGTCGCCACGCTTGACGACAGCACGCTCACCGGCCAGATCGACGTGGCCGATCTGGGGCGCAAGGCGCTGCGCTTCGAGGTGGCCATCGACGCGCTGGATGTCGACAGCTACCTGCCGCCGCCGACCAAGGCGGGCAGCGGCGCTGCACCGGCGGCCAAAGGCGCGGCGTCGCCGGCGCTGGATCTGCGCGGGCACGATGTGGCCGGGCGGGCCAGGGTCGGCAAGCTCACGGTCAGCGGATTGGCGCTCAGCGAGGTCGATGCGCGCGTCAGCCTGTCGGGCGGGCGGCTGGAGGTGGCGAGCAAGGCCGGGTTGTATTCGGGGCGCCTCGACGGCACCGCCAGCGTGGTGGCGCGCGGCGCGCCGGCCCAGATCGGCTTCGTCGGCGGGGTGGCCGACGTTCAACTCGCGCCGCTGTTGCGCGATCTCACCGGCCAGCCCGAAAAGCTCACCGGGCGGGCGCGCGTCGATGCCAATGTGAACGGCGTCGGGCTGGACCCCGATGCGCTCAAGCGTTCGCTGGCCGGAACGGTCAAGCTGAAAGTGGCGGACGGGGCGGTCAAGGGGGTGAACGTGGCGCGCTTTTTCCGCGAGGCGGAGGCGCGCCTGACCGGCCAAAGCCTCCCCGCCGACGCGGGCGCCGAGCAGACCGATTTCTCCGACCTCTCCGCCAGTCTGAATATTGCGGACGGGGTGGTGCGCAACAACGATCTGAGCCTGCGTTCGCCGCTGCTGCGGGTGGGGGGCGAGGGGTCGGCCAATCTGGTGAGCGAGGGTATCGACTATCTCGTCAAGGCTTCGCTGGTCGGGACGCTGACCGGGCAGGGTGGCAAATCGCTTGATCAGGTGCGCGAACTGACCATTCCGGTGCGCGTCAGCGGCACCTTTGGCGCACCGCGCTATGCGCTCGACACTGAGGCCTTGCTGGCCGGCAGTGTCAAGCAGCGGCTGGAAGCGGAAAAGGCGGCGATCAAGGAGAAGGTGGACGCGGCGCGCGACAAGGCACGCGATTCGCTCAAGGATGAATTGAAGAAGGGCCTGGGCGGGCTGTTCAGATAGTGGCGCACGGGTCGGGAGGTCAATTTGTGTGCCATCGCCATCAGAGAATGCAGCAAAGATGCCGTGTGCGTGCAAACCAACGCGGGATCGTGTTAACTTGCGACAGGACCGCTGCTTGACGGGCGTGTCTTAGGCCGACGATAACGATTTGATTCACGGGACGTTTTATTTCACGGGAGCTCCAGACGATGACTGATTATGTTGCTGACGTTAAGAAGTACGCCACCAAGGTGGATGAGGCGGTGGTCGACAAGATTGTGAAGTACTGCGGCATCGCGCTGCGCAACAAGGATTCCTCGCTGGTGTCCTCGACCGACAAGGCCGAACTGGATCGGGTGCGCGACGGTTTTGCCAAGAAGAAGCTGGAACTGGAGCCCGCCGCGGCCGAAGCCGGCATCGAGAAGGTGTGCGCCACCCTCAAGGGCGTGAACCAGAAAAGCCGGGTGACCTTCTATTACCTGCTGGCCGAAGCCACCGGCACGATGGACAAGCTGCGCTGAGCATGCGCGGGTCAGACAAAAACGCACCCCGCGGGGTGCGTTTTTGTTTTGCCGGTCGGCCGGGTGCGTCGTTCAGAGGATGACGGTGATTTCCTCGCGTTGAACGAGTTCCTTGCTGAACTGGATCGCTTCGAGCGACAGGGCATCGGCGCTCGACACCATGCCGACCGGCTTGCGGTCGGCGTCGATCACCGGGACGTGGCGGAAGCCGCCCTCGTACATCATGTGGAGGGCGTGGCCGAAGGGGCGGTCGGCGAGGATGCTTTGCGGATTGTGGGTCATCACCTCCGCAACCGGCAGGGTGTCGGCATCGTGGCCGGGCGCCATGACCCGGAAGGCGGCGTCGCGTTCGGTGAAAATGCCGGTCAGCACGCCGTGTTCGACCACCAGCGCGGCGCTCAGGCGGCGGGCGGCCATCTTGCACACCACTTCACGCACCGGCGTCGCGGCATCGACCACCAGATAGCTGTCGGGACCGATCACGGTATGAATGGGACGGGTTGGCATGTGTGTCTCCTGTCGTTTCGCGGGGCCGATGGTGGCGGGTCGGGCGCGTGCCGCCGTCGGTCGCGGTGCCGTGCGCCGATCCGGGGGTGGCCGGCGCCACATGGATTGCTGAAGCATCAATCGCGCCAGCTGTGTCAATTTGGTCGCGATTCATTTTTTTCTACAACTGACTGATATTTATTGGTTTTTGTGATCGGCCGGGTTTTTGTGTCGCGGCGGCGGTGTGCAATCCGGGGGCTGTCGTGGTGCATGCATGGGCTTGCGCACTGTGGCAGGGCGGGTGCAAAGCAAAGGGCCACGCGTGTGCGTGGCCCTTTGGGTAATCTGCTGGCGGCTGTGCTTCAGACGATCATGCCGGCGCCGACGGTGTTGTTGGTCGACTCGTCGATGATGATGAAGGCGCCGGTGGCGCGGTTCTCGCGGTAGGGGTCGGCGAACAGCGGCTGGGCGAGCTTGAGCGTCAGCCGGGCGATGTCGTTCATGGCCAGGGTGGTGACGTTTTCGTGTTCCAGCGAGTTGATGTCGAGGCGGTAGTCGATCTTGGCGATCTTGGCCTTGACCTCGCGGGCGGTGTGGCGGACCAGGTAGGTGCGCGCCGGCGACATCGGGCTCTCCGACATCCAGCACACATTGGCGTCGATCTGCTTGACCGGCTCGCGCGCCTCGGCGCTCTTGACGATCATGTCGCCGCGCGAGATGTCGATCTCGTCTTCGAGCAGCAGTGACACGGACTGCTCGTGGATGGCGCGGTCGATCTTCTCGCCGCCGATCTCGATCGCCTTGACCCGGCTGGTGCGCCCCGAGGGCAGGGTCGTGACCGCGTCGCCGACCGCGATCTCGCCCGACTCGACCCGCCCCATGAAGCCGCGGTAGTCGTGTAGTTCGGGGTTGGCGGAATCCTGCGGGCGGCACACGAATTGCACCGGGAAGCGGAAGCGCTCGGGCTTTTCGGTGTGCGCGGCGGGCGCCGCTTCGAGGATCTCCATCAGCGTCGGGCCTTCGTACCAGTCGAGGCGTGGGCCGCGTTCGACCACCATGTCGCCGTTGAGGGCTGACAAGGGGATGAAGCGCACGTCCTTGAGCCCGATGTTGTGGGCGAATTTGGTGTATTCGGCCTTGATGCTGTCGTAGGTGGCCTGGTCGTAATCGACCAGATCCATCTTGTTGATGGCGACCACGATGTGCGGAATCGCCAGCAGATGGGCCAGCGTGGAGTGGCGGCGGGTCTGGGTGAGCACGCCCTTGCGCGCGTCGATCAGGATGATCGCCAGGTTGGCGGTGGAGGCCGCGGTGACCATGTTGCGGGTGTACTGCTCGTGCCCCGGCGCGTCGGCGATGATGTACTTGCGCGTGCCGGTGGTGAAGTAGCGGTAGGCCACGTCGATGGTGATGCCTTGCTCGCGCTCGGCTTGCAGCCCGTCCGTGAGCAGCGAGAGGTCGACCGCGGTCATGCCGCGCCTGGCGGAGGTCTTCTCGATGGCGCTGAGGGTGTCGGCGAGGATCGTCTTGCTGTCGAACAGCAGGCGGCCGATGAGGGTGCTTTTGCCGTCATCGACGCTGCCGCAGGTCAGAAAGCGCAGCAGGCCGTTGTCGGTGTGGGGCAGGTTTTCAATCGCGGACATGTCTTTACTTGATGTTTGATGAGGGTGTGTGGGTGTTTCGAGGGGGCGGAAAAAAGGGGATCCGCCCATTGCTCAGAAATACCCTTCCTTCTTGCGCTGTTCCATCGACGCCTCGGAGGTCTGGTCGTCCATGCGCGTGGCGCCGCGTTCGGTGATGGTGGTGGTCGCCGTTTCGAGCAGGATTTTCTCGACGCTGTCGGCGTCGGACTCGACCGGCGCGGTGCAGCTGATGTCGCCCACGGTGCGAAAGCGCACCCGCACCTCTTCGACCCGATCGCCGGGCGCGGCGGGGGTGAGCGGGGTCACCGGCTGGAGCAGGCCGTTCTTGCGCACCACCGGGCGGGTGTGGGCGTAATAGATCGACGGCAGTTCGAGCGCTTCGCGCTGGATGTATTCCCACACGTCGAACTCGGTCCAGTTGCTGATCGGGAAGGCGCGGATGTTCTCGCCCTTGTGGGTGCGCGCGTTGTAGAGATTCCACAGCTCGGGGCGCTGGTTCT
>JAGRFO010000126.1:0-22876 GCA_020446005.1 Rhodocyclaceae bacterium
TGAAAAAGCAGCAACGCCAAGTGGCCGAGACCCTTGCATCGGCGCGTGGCGCTTCGGACCCGCACTCGAATGCCCCGACAAGAGCTGGTTTTCCGGTGGTCGGTATTGGGGCGTCGGCGGGTGGTCTTGAAGCCGTCAAGCGTTTTCTTTCTGCGGTGCCAGCCCAGTCGGGTCTGGCCTTCGTCCTCATCCAGCACCTGGACCCGGATCACCAGAGTCTGATGGCCGACCTGCTCGGTAAGCAGACCGATATGGAAGTCGTCCAGGCGGTCGACGGCATGGAGGTGACTCCCGACCATGTGTATGTGATTCCGCCCAATGCGGTGCTGACGATCGAGTCGGGGGTGCTGTATGTGGCTCCGCCCACGGCGCGCCGCGGGATGCGCATGCCGATCGACAGCTTTCTGCGCGCTCTGGCGATGGATCTGGCCGAGAAGGCGATCTGTGTCATCCTCTCCGGTACGGGCAGCGACGGCACCCTCGGTCTGCGCGAAATCAAGGGCCATGGCGGCCTGACCGTGGTTCAGGAGCCGGCCGAGGCGCAATACGACGGCATGCCCCAGAGCGCGCTGGCCACCGGCCTGGCGGACTACCGCCTGCCGGTTGAGGAGATGCCGGAGGCGATTTTGCGCTACGCCCAGCACGCCTATGTACGCGCAGATGCCCGCGAAGCCTCCGCGCTGTCGGCATCTGAGGCCCTGAGCGCCGTGGTGGCGACGATTCGTGCGCGTACCGCTCATGATTTCCGGCATTACAAGACCGGCACGCTCGGACGTCGTATCGGTCGGCGCATGAGTCTGGCCAATCTTGACAGCATGGCCGAGTACCTGGACTTGTTGAGAAGCAGCAAGGACGAAGTGCAAAAGCTGGTGCGCGATCTGCTCATCGGCGTGACCAGCTTTTTTCGCGAGGCGGTGGCCTTCGATGCCCTCGCCAAGCATGTCGTGGTGCCCCTGATCGGGCGCGCTGACCCGGACACCCCGGTGCGGGTGTGGGTGCCCGGTTGCGCCAGCGGCGAGGAGGCCTATTCGCTCGCCATGCTGTTTCACGACACCATTGAGCGGATGAATGCCCGGGTCAGCGTGCAAGTGTTTGCCACCGACATCGACACGGTGGCGCTGGATGCGGCGCGTGCCGGCGAGTACACCGCTTCGGCGATCGAGAACCTGCCGGCCGGCTACATCGAGCGTTACTTCGAGCGCGAGGGCGAGCGGGTGACAGTCAAGAAGTCGATCCGCGAGTCGGTCGTCTTTGCCGCCCAGAACCTGATTCTCGATCCGCCTTTTTCCCGCATTGACCTGATCAGCTGCCGCAACCTGCTGATCTATCTGGACAGCGAGGTCCAGGCCCGCGTCCTGCGGTTGTTCCACTTTGCCCTTCGCGAGGGTGGTTTTCTATTCCTTGGCACTTCCGAGACGGTTGGTCAGAACGGGGATTTGTTCAAGCCCGTGGTCAAGCGCTGGCGCATCTTTTCGCGCCTCAACAATGCGCCTGGCGGGCGGGGTGATTTCTATCCGGTGATCGAATCAGGCGGCAGAAGCGCGCGGATCTTTTCGAGCATCGGCGGGCGCACCACTGCGGCGCGCCGGCTTGGTGAAGAAGTTGGATCCTGGCTGCTGGCCGAGTATGCCCCGGCGGCGGTTCTGGTCAACCGCTCCGGCGAGGCCCTTTACTACCATGGCGACACCAGCCGCTATCTGGAGATGTCCACCGGCCTGGCTACCCATGACATCTGCACCCTGGCGCGCGACGGGTTACGCACCGCACTGCGTACGGCGCTGCAGGCGGTTGATCGCACGGGCGAGGCCGCCGATGCACGCCGGGTGCTGGTGCGCGAGCCCGAACAGGTGCGCCGGGTGCGTATCCGGGTGTGGCCCTTCGACAAAGCCGAGGGCACGAGCCTGGTGTGCTTTGCGGATGAACCAGAAGAGGGGCCGGCCAGCCTGGTCGCGCCTGGAGAGGAGTCGCTGGTCAGTCAGCTCGAACGGGAGTTGAAGGCCACGCGCGAGGACTTGCAGACCACCGTGGAGGAGGTCGAGACCGGTAACGAGGAACTGAAGGCCGCGAACGAAGAAGTGATGTCGATGAATGAGGAGCTCCAGTCGGCCAACGAGGAGCTGGAGACATCGAAGGAGGAGTTGCAGTCCCTCAACGAGGAACTCACCACCGTCAACAACCAGTTGCTCGACAAGGTTGGCGAGCTCGAATCCGCAAACAACGATCTGGCGAACCTGCTCACGAGTACCGAGATCGCGACCATCTTTCTCGATGGAGAGCTGCGCGTGCGGCGCTATACCCCCTCGGCGACCCGGATGTTCGCGCTCATCCCCGGCGACGTTGGCCGGCCCATCGGGGACGTGGCGCGGCGCTTCAGTAATGGCGTCCTGCGTGATGAATGCGCCCGCGTGCTTGCCGATCTCAAGTCTTTCGAGGAAGAGGTGTGCGGTGATGACGGGCGCTGGTATCAGCTGTCGATCCTGCCCTACCGCACGGTGGATAATCTGATCGACGGGGTGGTGATCACTTTCTCCGAGATCACCAGGCTCAAGCAGGCCTATGCCGAGTTGCACGCCCGAGAACGCCACCTGCGCATCGTTGCGGATGCTCTGCCAGCCCTGATCGCGCACGTGGACCTTATGCACCGCTTCCAGTTCGTCAACCATGCCTATGAGCGCTGGTTCGGCCGCGATGCGTCGGCGCTGGTCGGACAGACCGTGTGCGAGGTGTTCGGTCAGCAGTCGTACAAATCCTTATGCCCTCACCTCGAGGCAGCATCGCGGGGCGAAACGATCGAAATTGCCTCGACCCTGATGCACCAGAAACGGGGCGAGCGGGAAGTGAGCATGAGCTGGGTGCCGGAGTTCGATACCGACGGGCGAGTGTGCGGATTCTTTTCACTGGTCCAGGACGTGACTGACCAGAAGCGTACCGAGCGGCGCCTGATGGCGGCGGACGTGGTATTCAGGAATACCACCGAGGCGGCTGCGATCCTCGACTCCAGCGGTGTCATCGTCACTGTCAATCCCGCCTTCGCGGCAGTCACCGGTCATGACCAGCGGGCTTGCCAGGACAATGACTGGCGCATGGTGCTCGCCGATCCGCGGCTCGACGGTGGGGCCGCGGCGGTCACCGCGCTCGCCGAGGGGCTGGGCTGGCGCGGCGAGGCCGAGATGCGCCGTGCCGACGGGATGGTCTTTGCCGCGTGGCTGACCATTGATGCCATCGAAGCGGAAGTCGGCGAGGGGCTCCAGGGATTCGTGGCGGTGTTCGCGGACATCAGCACCGTCAAGGAAGCCGAACGCCGTCTGGAATTTCTGGCCCATCACGATCCGCTGACGGGACTGGTCAATCGGGTCATGTTCAATGAGCGGCTCGCTCATCTGCTTGAGCGCGCACGGCGGAAGCGTCAACACGTGGGCGTGATCTATCTGGATCTGGATGCCTTCAAGGATGTCAATGACAGTTTTGGGCACGAAATCGGGGACCGGGTCCTGGCGCTTGCGGCTGAGCGACTGAAGTCCTGCGTTCGTAAGGAAGACACGCTGGCGCGGTTGGGGGGCGACGAGTTCGGGGTGCTACTCGAGCAGATCGAAGACCCTTGGGCGGCAGCCCAGGTGGCGGAAAAATTTATCGAGGTCATGAAGTCGCCGATTGATGTTGATGGGCGTGAATTCGTGATCGGTGTGAGTGTGGGCGTCAGCCTCTATCCGTCGGACGGGGAGGATGTCGGACTCTTGATCCGCAACGCGGATACCGCCATGTACCGCGCCAAAGAGCGTGGTGGCAACGTAGTGCACTTCTACACGCCAGCTTTGACCTTGGCGGTTCGTCAGCGGGTGTCTGTCGAAAGTGCGCTGCGCATGGCCATCGAGGACGGCGAACTTGAGCTCTATTATCAACCGATCGTGGCCGCCGGGAGCCAGCGGGTGATCGGCGCCGAGGCGCTGTTGCGCTGGCGGACCAGCGACCGTGGTGTGATGCTGCCCGAGTACTTCCTGCCCATTGCCGAGTTGTCGGGGCTGATCGTCCAGTTGGGCAGCCACGTTATCGAGCTGGCCCTTAAATCCCTGGCGGACTGGCGCGAGGCCGCGCTGCCGATTCCGCGACTGTCGATCAATGTCTCGGCGCGTCAATGCGCTGACCCGGCGTTCATCGAAACGCTCGGCGGGGCGCTTGCGCGTCACCGGGTGCCCCCTGGGAGCATCGATCTCGAGATTACGGAAAGCAGCTTTCTGGATCGCAGCACGGCGATCAACATCTTGCCGGCCCTTGCAGGGCTGGGCGTGTCGCTAACCATCGATGACTTCGGTACCGGCTACGCGGCGCTGGCGTCCCTGCGCCATGCGCCGATCAATGCCATCAAGATTGACCGTGCCTTTGTTGCTGACATGAGCGGGTCAAAAGCCAACGACAGCATTGTGCGAGCGGTGATCGCGCTGGGCAAGGCACAGGGGCTGCAGGTGATTGCTGAGGGGGTTGAGACGCAGGTGCAGCTTGAGTGCTTGAACGCCATGGAATGCGATGCCTGTCAGGGCTTCCTGATCGCACCGCCCATGGCGGCTGAGACATTCATCGAATGGCTGTTGGCCCGGAAGGCGCACATCGAAGTGGCTTAGCAACCTGCCGGTTTGGATCAGACCCTATGATCCGGGCCTGACTCGCGATGAACGTTCCTCACTGAGATAAAAAAACGCCACGGTCGATGCCGTGGCGTTTTCGTTTGATTGACGCAGGCGCGCTGTTTATCGATAGCCGGCGCGATCAAACACTTTCTGGGCTTCGGCGACATTCTTTGCGACGTCGCCAATCGGCAGGGTGTCGGCCTTGAACGTGCCCATTTTCGCCAGGGCGGTGTTGTCGAGCTTGACGCTGGAAACCACTGGCCACTCGTTGTTGCCGTCGGCAAAGTAGCGTTGCGCTTCGTCGGAGGCGAGGTACTCGAGGAAGGCCTTGGCTTCGGCTTTGTGCGGTGCGTGCTTGAGGATACCGGCGCCGGAGACATTGATGTGAGTGCCGGTGGTGGCCTGATTGGGCCACACCAGGCCGACCGCGGCGACCACTTCCTGGTCAGCGGGCTTGTCCGACTTGAGCAGGCGGGCGAAGTAGTAGCTGTTGGCGATGGCGACGCCGCATTCGCCGGCGGCGACGGCGCGGATCTGGTCGGTGTCGCCGCCCTTGGGCTGGCGCGCAAAGTTGGCGACCACGCCTTCGGCCCAGGCTTGGGTCTTCTCCGCGCCCAGGCGGGCGATCAGCGCGCCGCCCAGTGACAGGTTGTAGGGGTGGCTGCCGGACCGGGTGCACACTTTGCCCTTGAGCGCCGGATTGGCGAGATCTTCGTAGTTCTGCACTTGCTCGGCCTTGAGTGCGGCCTTGTTGTAGACGATGACACGGGCGCGGGTGGAGAAGGCGTACCAGGTGTTGGTGTGCAGGTGCGCCGGGACGCGCGCGGCGAGCGTTTCGGAGTCGATGGCGTCGAATACGCCCAACTCGTCGGCTTTGGCCAGGCGAGAGGCGTCGACGGTGACGAAGACGTCCGCCGGGCTGTTTTCGCCTTCGCTGCGGATGCGTTCGAGCAGCGCGTCTTCCTTGCCCTCGATACGGTTGATCTTGATGCCGGTGGCTTTGGTGAAGTTTTCGTACAGCGCTTCGTCGGTCTGGTAATGGCGGGCGGTGTACAGGTTCAGCACCTTGTCTTCAGCGTGAGCCGGGGCGCCGATAAAGGCGGCGCAAAGGGCGGTGGCAAGGATGATGCGTTTCATGTCGAGACGGACCTCAGGGCAGTGGTTCAAAAGAGTGCGCGAAGTGTAACGAGAATGATTATTAGATGCAAACGATTCTCTTTCTGTGTAAAGTAGTAACACGAATCATTCTCAATAAGGTGCAAACATGAACGCAATGCTTGTGGGCGCAGACCGCCTAGGAAACATTCCCGATGTGCTCGATGAGTTCGGTATCCGAATCGCGGCGCACGTCACCGGGCGCGATCGCTCGCATCAGCGTCGCGCCTCCGATCTGCCAGCGGGGATCGAACTGGTGATCCTGTTTACCGACTTTCTCGGCCACAACGTGATGCAGCGCTTTCGCGATGCGGCGGGCAAGGCGGGGGTGGAGTTTGTGTGCTGCCGGCGGTCGGTGTGTGCGCTCAAGCAAGTGCTCGACCGCCGGGCCGAGAGTCGCTGTCGCAACTGCAAAGGCTGCCCGCGCTAAATCGCGCGATCGGCCGTGGCGCTCGATGTTGCGGCGATGATCCGGCGGCCGCCGTTGAAGCGGGTCGCCCAGTAGCTCGTGCTCAGGCGTTCAACGCGCACCTTGCCGCCCTTGGACGGCGCATGCAGGAAGCGGTTGTCGCCCAGATAGAGGCCGACATGAGAGAACGCCCGCCGGCGGGTGTTGAAGAACACCAGGTCGCCCGCTTTGAGCGAGCTGCGCTCGACGTTCTGGCCGACGCGCGCCAGACCCCCGGTGGTGCGCGGCAAGGCGAGGCCGATGGCGTCGCGAAACACCTGCTGGACGAGCGCGCTGCAGTCCAGCCCGGTATCGCGTGACTGCCCGCCGTAACGATAGGGAATCCCCAGAAAGCTCAAGGCCTGCACCACCAACTCGGCAACCGGGTCGGTGCGCGGGGTGCGGATGCTTGTGGCAGGCGAAGGCGTTGTCGTGGCGGTGACTGTCAATGCCGCTGGGCTGACCGATTCTTCCGCGTGTACGGCTGCGGTGGAGATCAGCAAGGCACTGGCCAACGTCAGGAGGGCGAAGCGGTGGCGAAGCATGCGGCGCACTATACTGATTTCGACTTGACTCGTAAAGTGCTGATTTAATTGGTTTGGTGCGCCGCACATCAATGTCGATGAGCATGCGTGGCATACCTTCCAGAGCCCGCCACAGACCACGCATCGGATCGCTTTGGACGATGGCGGGACATCTCGACTAGCGTTAAAGCGGTCGTACTGTCACGGCCTGGCCGAACATTCTGATGAGGGCAGAGTCATGGGCTGGTTGTTTCTGGCGCTGGTGCTGGCGGTGTTTGCCGGCCTGTTCTACGTCATCCGCGAGCGGCGCGCGCAACAGCTGGATGAAGAGCACGCCCGCGAGGCGGCCTTTTTGATGGATATGCGCGGTAGTACAGGCGATGGCGGTGCGCCGGCGGCGGATTGGGTCCGCCAGACCCCGGCGCCGCACGCTGAAGCGCCGGCAGCGCCATTGGTGCCGGAGGGACAGGGTCGACCGTATCTGGATCGGCGGCATGCTCTGGTTTTTCGCTGGCTGCGCACCAGTCTGCCGGATCACGAAGTGCTGCCGCGTGCCTCGCTGCGCCGGGTGGTCGGGCGTGAGCGGGTCGAGAAGGACATGATGCTCGACTTCGCGCTGTGCAACCCGGCGCTGGAGGTGGTGGCGGTGGTCGATCTGGACCTTGGCGAACACGCCACGGCGGCGTTTGACTTCAAACGTGAGGCGCTTGAAGCGGTCGGCGTGAAGTACGCCCGCTGGAATCCGGAGCGGCTGCCGGGGCGCGAGGCGCTGCTTGCCTGGATCAGCGCCTGATCGCTCAGACGCTGCGCTGCAGGCGCTTGCGGGTTGCTTCCAGTTCGACCAGCGATGCAATGCTGCGATGGCTGCGCAGCGAGGCGCGCGCCAGTCCGGCCAGAAAGAGCTGGGTGATGGCGTAGGCGTCGCCCAGCGCATCGTTGCGCTGGAAGGTCTCGACGTCCATCGCCTCCATCCATTCGAGCAGGCGTGCCGGCGCGGCGTGGCGGTCATTGAACAGCGAGGGCAGGATCCAGTACATGTCCAGCCACTCGAGCTCCGGTTCAAAACCCAGGTGCTTGTCGAAGGCGTTGAGCAACGCCTGCTTGTTGAAGCCGGCGTTGAAGACCACCACCGGGGATTTTCCGATGAACTCAAGCAGGGCGACGAGAGCCTTGGCGGGGTCCGGCTCCAGCGATTGTTGATAGCAGTCGCGCGGGTTGAGCAGGCAGCGGTCGACCGCGATGGCGGCAACCGAAATCAACCGGTCGCGCGACAGGTCGAGGCCGGTGGCTTCGGTGTTGACCACCACGTAGCGGGTGTCGTCGTGGGTTTGCGTCGGTTCGGGGCGGGTGGCCTGACGCCACTGTTCGAGCGTGTCACGCAAGGCGGGGTCGAGGTTCTCGGCCGGGTGGTCGCCCGGCAGGAGTCGTGTGAGCCAGTTCATTGGCAATACTCGCTGCAGAATGTGCGGAGGGCGGCGCCGCCACGCTGGCGCGCCGCCTCGGGTTGATGGGGCATGGTGCGCGGCGTCACAGCTGGTAGTCCAGCTTGAGCCGGAGTTGAAGCTTGCGCGCCTGGCGGAAGGCTTCCTTGAGAATGCGGCGGTCAAGCTCGTTGAGCGTGTCCGGGTTGATCTTGTTGTCGTCCGGCGAGTCGTGCTCGGTTTCCAGATGCTGGGCGCGCAGGCGTAGCAGCTGGATGAAGTGGAAGCCTTCGATCATGGCGTCGAGTTCTTCCTCGGAGAGGCTCGATTTTGGCCCCGACAGGCGCAGTCGCTGGACCGTGCTCGACGATGTGACCTCGGCGCGCAGCGACAGAATACGGGCGACGTCGACAAACAGGCGCGCCCCCGATTTTTTCAGATCGATCATGCCGTCGCCCTCGACCACGAAGTCGCGGATGCGCCCCAGCGGGGGCGCCGTGGACAGTGCGTTTTGCGCCATCATGCGCAGGAAGGCGGTGTTGCCACGGGCGTTCTGGGCCAACCAGCGGTGCAGTTCGTCGCCGATTTTTTCACTGCCGTACAGCACCCGGAAGTCGAAGAAGATGGAGGCGTTGAGCAGGGCCTGTGGGTGCGGCTCGCGAATCCACGCGCCAAAGCGGCGCTTCCACTCCTCCAGCGTTAGGCACAGGTCCGGGTTGCTGGCCATGATGTTGCCCTTGCACAGCGGAAAGCCGCACTTGGCGAGCGCTTCGTTCACGTCGCGGGCAAAGGGGAGCAGTTTCTGCTTGACAGCTTCCTGCTGGTCCTTGTCGGCGGCGTAGATGATGCCGTTGTCCTGATCAGTGGAGAGGGTCTGCTCGTGGCGGCCTTCGGAACCAAAAGCCACCCACGAAAAGTTAACGTCGAACAGTTTGTGGCGTTCCAGCTCGAGCTTGATGATGCGGCAGGTGAGAGCGTCGTTGAGCGCGGAGATGAAGCGCGTGAGCTGCTCGGCGCCGATCCCCTGCGCGATCAGGTTGAGGGCCAGTTGGCGGATGTCCTTGCTGGCGTGTTGCAGCGCTTCGATGTCGTCGGCGCCTTCGATGCCGGCGCGAATCTGGCGCAGGCCGATGCGCTGCAGCGAGAACAGATCGCGCTCGGAGACCACGCCCTGCAGCTCGTCGCTGCTGTCGACCACCAGCAGGTGGCGCACGCCATGGGTGGCCATTTCGAGTGCCGCATCGTAGGCCGTGGCGGTGGTGGTGAGCACGTGCGGGGTGGTGGTCATGACCTCCGATACCGGCCGGCTCAGATCGAAGCCGGGGAGGACCACGCGGGGCAACAGGTCGCTCTGGGTGAGCACGCCGACCGGGCGCTTGTCTTCATCCACCATCACCATGCAGCCGATGTGCAGTTCGGCCATCTTTTCGAGCACGCTGCGCGTCGGGGTGTCGGGCGGCACCACCACCGGTTCGCGCTTGATCAGATGGCCGAGCGGGGTGGTCATGGTCTGCTGCTCGGCGGCGCGTTGCGAGAAGGTGGTCTGCAATTGCAGGCGCGACTGGTTGAGCAGGCTGGCGATGTACTGAGTGCAGAACAGGTGGAACACCGGGCTGATCTGCATCAGCTTGAGGAAGTCCTCGGCGGGCAGCTGGTAGCAGTAGGTGTCTTCGATCGCCACGTAGGTATTGGTGGACGGGCGGCCAGCGGAGATGGCGCCGATGGGAAAGCACTCGCCCGGTCCGACGGTCATCGACGAGTACTCGGTGACCGAGATGCTGCCGACCTGATTGGCCTGTACCTTGCCGCGCTTGACCAGCGAGAAGTAGCGCGGCTGGCCCATGTCGGGCGACAGGATGGTGCTGCCCTTGGCGAAGAAGCCCAGCAGGGCGCGCTCGGACAGAAAAGCCAGCGCGTCGGGCTCCATCTGGTCAAAGGGGGAAAAGCGCTTGAAGAAATCCGAATTGGCGCTGACCAGCGCGCCCGGTGCCGATGTCATGAAGCCTCCCTTTTTAGTATCCCGCCATTATAAGTAGCGCGGCCGCCAAAAATCCTGATGTCGCGCAATAAGCCGCCTCGCTTGCGTGCCGTTCTGGGGCTTTACAGCACCTCGGCGGCGTGGTCGGCCAGGCGCGAGCGCTCGCCGCGCTGCAAGGTGATGTGCCCCGAGTGCGGCCAGCCCTTGAATCGGTCGACCACGAAGGTGAGTCCGGAACTGCCTTCGGTGAGATAGGGCGTGTCGATCTGAGCGATGTTGCCCAGACACACCACCTTGGTGCCGGGGCCGGCGCGGGTGATGAGCGTTTTCATCTGTTTTGGGGTCAGGTTCTGGGCTTCGTCGATGATCAGGAACTTGTTGAGGAAGGTGCGCCCGCGCATGAAGTTGAGGCTCTTGATCTTGATCCGCGAGCGGATCAGGTCGCGGGTGGCGGCGCGGCCCCAGTCGCCGCCTTCGTCGACGGTGCCGTTGAGCACGTCGAGGTTGTCTTCCAGCGCGCCCATCCACGGCGCCATTTTTTCCTCCTCGGTGCCAGGCAGGAAGCCGATGTCCTCGCCGACCGGCACGGTCACGCGGGTCATGATGATTTCGCTGTAGCGCTTGGCGTCGAGCACCTGAGTGAGTCCAGCGGCCAGCGTCAACAAGGTCTTGCCCGTGCCGGCATGGCCGAGCAGGGAAACGAAATCGATCTCCGGATGCATCAGCAGGTTGAGCGCGAAGTTCTGCTCGCGATTGCGCGCGGTGATGCCCCACACATTGTTCTTGTGGTGCGAAAAATCAGTGAGCGTCTCCAGCGTCACGGTGTTGCCGTGCTGCTCGGTCACCCACGCATCGAAGGGTGACTCGCGGGCGTCCTGGAAGACGAACTCGTTGGCGGTCAACTCGGTCGCCAGCGGGCCGTGCAGGCGGTAGTAGGTGCGCCCGTCGTCGCGTTTGCCGGACTCCAGGTTGGCACCGTGGGTGTCCCAGAAATCGGCCGGCAACTCGCGCGCCCCGGCGTAGAGCAACTCGGTGTCTTCGAGCACCTTGTCGTTGAAGTAGTCCTGCGCCTCCAGCCCCAGCGCACGCGCCTTGATGCGCATGTTGATGTCTTTGGAGACGAGGATGACCGGCCGCTTGGAGAAGCGCTTGGCGAGGAAAGCGACTACCGCCAGGATGTGATTGTCACCGCGACCGGTCGGCAGGCCGGGCGGCAGGTGCAGGTCGATGGCCTCGGTCTGCAGGAACAGCTTGCCGGTGGCCTGCCCGTGCGAGGCGTCGGAGAGGTTGATGCCGTTGTCGATGCTCTCCGGGCAGGCGCGCACGATCTCATCCAGCATCCGGCTGGCCTGGCGGGCGTTGCGGGCGACCTCGGACATCCCCTTCTTGTTACCGTCCAGTTCTTCCAGCGTCATGATCGGCACGAACAGGTCGTGTTCTTCGAAGCGGTACAGACTCGTGGGGTCGTGCATCAACACGTTGGTGTCCAGAACGAACAGCTTGATTTTGGGGGACTTCGACGCACGCTTGATGACCATGCAGGCTCCGGAGATTGGACGTTAGGGGTGTCCGGATCGGCGATCCGGGACAAAAATTTAGAGTGTCTGGACGAAGGCAAGCACCTCGGCCGCATGCCCGTCGACCTTGAGCTTGCGCCACTCCCGCCGAATCAGGCCGTCGCGGTCGATGACGAAGGTGCTGCGCTCGATACCGCGCACCTGTTTGCCGTACATGTTTTTCATTTTGATGACATCGAAGGCCTGGCAGGCGATTTCGTCCGCGTCGGAGAGCAGCTCGAAGGAGAGTTCCAGCTTGGCCTTGAAGTTTTCGTGCGATTTGAGGCTGTCGCGCGAAATGCCGAAGACCCGGCAGCCGAGCGCCTCGAACTCGGCATGCAGCGCGCCGAAGTCACGGGTTTCGTTGGTGCAGCCCGGGGTGTTGTCCTTCGGGTAAAAGTAGAGCACGACTAGCTGGCCGCGCAGCGCTGAAAGGCTGATCTGCTGATTGCCGGTGGCCGGCAGGGTGATGTCCGGGGCGACGGGTGCGCTCATCGTGTCTCCTGAAAATACGGGTTGACCGCAGAGTAATCGACATCCTCGGCCGATGACAATTGCGCGGTGTGGGGCGCGATCAGGCCGGGTCGAAGATGAGCGCCGCAGCGACGCTGCGGTTTTCACCCATGAGGATGTTGTAGGTTCGGCAGGCGGCCGGCAAGTCCATGATTTCAAAACCGATCCCGGCTTCGATCAGCGGTCGCAACACCGCCGGGGCGGGGAAGCGCTGGCGTGCGCCGGTGCCGATCAGCACGATCTCGACGCCCAGCGCGGCCAGCCTGGCCACCGCCGTGTCGGTCAGGCTGCTGACCTCGCCGGTGGTCCAGCCAGTTTCGATCTGGCCGGGCATGACCACCAGGTTCTCGCGATAGACCACCTGATTGATCTGAACCTGATCGTTGGTGTAACCGGTAATCACGTTCCGGTCGGTGATGGCGTCGTGGTGCAGTTTCATGATGAAGGCAGCGTCGGGCGGGGGGAATTGCCGGCGGTCACCGGCATGGAGTAGATTACAATCTTTTGATTTGCCGGCCAAACCCGGGCTGATGCAGCGCATCATCGGGTCCGTTCCGGCGCATCCTCGAAGGGGAACGAAATGAGCACGACGCGCAATCTCAAGGTGGCTGAATCGGTTGGTGAGACGGCGGACGCCGCCCGCGCCGATGCGTCCGCCCTGCGCGCCGTGCGCAAGTCGCACAAGCTGGCCGATGTCTGCTACGACATCCGCGGCCCGGTCCTGCGGCGCGCTAAGCAGCTCGAAGACGAAGGCCACCGCATCACCAAGCTGAACATTGGCAATCTCGCCGCGTTCGGTTTCGAGGCGCCCGAAGAGATCGTGGTCGACGTGATCCACTCGCTGCGCGACGCCTCCGGCTATTCCGATTCCAAGGGCCTGTTCTCGGCGCGCAAGGCGGTGATGCACTACTGCCAGCAGAAGAAGATCGCCGGGGTGGGGATCGAGGATATCTACATCGGCAACGGCGCCTCCGAGCTGATCGTGATGGCCATGCAGGCGCTGCTCAACAATGGCGACCAGGTGCTGGTGCCGGCGCCGGACTATCCGCTGTGGACCGCTGCGGTGAGCCTTGGTGGCGGAGCGCCGGTGCACTACATCTGCGACGAAGCGGCCGACTGGCTGCCGGACATGGCCGACATCCGCGCCAAGATCACGCCCAACACCCGCGCCATCGTCATCATCAACCCCAACAACCCGACCGGCGCGCTGTATCCCGACAGCTTCCTGCTCGAGGTGCTGGCGCTGGCCCGCGAGCACCAGTTGATCGTCTTTGCCGACGAGATCTACGACAAGGTGCTGTACGACGGCGCCACCCACACCTCGATCGCCTCGCTCGCCGACGACGTGCTGTGCGTGACCTTCAACGGGCTGTCGAAAAACTACCGCGCCTGCGGCTACCGCGCCGGCTGGATGATCGTGTCGGGCGAAAAGCGCCACGCCCGCGACTACATCGAAGGGCTCGACATGCTCGCCTCGATGCGGTTGTGCTCCAACGTGCCGGGGCAGTCGGGCATCCAGACCGCGCTGGGCGGCTATCAGAGCATCGAAGAGCTGGTCGCGCCCGATGGTCGGCTGACCCGCCAGCGCGATCTGGCCTGGGAGCTGATCACCCAGATTCCCGGCGTCACCTGCGTCAAACCCAAGGCCGCGCTGTACCTGTTCCCCAAGCTCGACCGGACGATCTACCCGATCGAGGACGACCAGCAGTTCATCCTCGAACTGCTGGAGGCGGAAAAAGTCCTGCTGGTGCAGGGGAGCGGCTTCAACTGGCCGTCGCCAGACCATTTCCGGCTGGTGTTCCTGCCCCACGAAGACGACCTGCGCGACGCCGTTGCGCGCCTGGCCCGCTTCCTTGAAAGCTGGCGCAAGCGTCATCACACCGGGTGAATCGCGCGAAGCGGGTAAAATCATGTCCGGCCGTGGCATGTGCGGTTTTGATGCATGCAACGGCCGGATTGTTGTTCTCTCGGCGCACCTGTCGCGAGAGCTTTTGTTTAACCGACTGAAAAAGAAACCACTGCAATGAAACCGATCAATGTTGGCCTGCTGGGCATCGGCACCGTGGGCGGCGGCACCTGGACCGTCCTGACCCGTAACGCAGAAGAGATCACCCGTCGCGCGGGGCGGCCGATCTGCATTACCACGGTGGCCGACCGCAACGTCGAGCGCGCCCAGGCGATGACCGGAGGCAAGGCGAAGGTCGTGGAGGACGCGTTTGCCGTGGTGCGCGACCCCGAGATCGACATCATCGTGGAGCTGATCGGTGGCTACACCGTGGCCAAGGAACTGGTGCTGGCGGCGATCGAGAACGGCAAGCACGTGGTCACCGCCAACAAGGCGCTGCTGGCCCTGCACGGCAACGAGATCTTCGCCGCGGCCCAGCAGAAGGGCGTGATGGTGGCGTTTGAAGCGGCCGTCGCCGGTGGCATCCCGATCATCAAGGCGCTGCGCGAAGGCCTCACCGCCAACCGCATCCAGTGGCTGGCCGGGATCATCAACGGCACCACCAACTTCATCCTCTCCGAGATGCGCGACAAGGGCCTGCCCTTCGACACCGTGCTCAAGGAGGCGCAGGCGCTCGGCTACGCCGAAGCCGACCCGACCTTCGACATCGAGGGCAACGACGCCGCGCACAAGGCCGCGATCATGGCCTCGATCGCCTTCGGCATCCCGATGCAGTACGAGCGCGCTCACATCGAGGGCATCACCCAGCTCCAAGCCACTGACATTGCCTACGCCGAGCAACTCGGCTATCGCATCAAGCTGCTGGGCATCGCGCGCAAGCGTGAAGACGGCGTCGAGCTGCGCGTGCACCCCACGCTGGTGCCGGCGCGGCGCCTGCTGGCCAACGTCGAAGGCGCGATGAACGCGGTGCTGGTGCAGGCCGATGCGGTCGGCCCCACGCTGTACTACGGCAAGGGCGCCGGCGACGAGCCGACCGCCAGCGCGGTGATCGCCGATCTGGTCGACGTCACCCGCATGCACACCGCCGACCCCGAGCACCGCGTGCCGCACCTCGCCTTCCAGCCCGATCAGCTCGAAGATATCCCGGTGCTGCCGATCGACGACTGCCGCTGCGGCTACTACATGCGCCTGCGGGTGGATGACAAGCCCGGCGTGCTGGCCGATATCACGCGCATCCTCGCCGACAACGACATCTCCATCGACGCGCTGATCCAGAAAGCGCCGGCCGAGGGCGAATCGCAGACCGACATCATCCTGCTCACGCACATCACCGTCGAACGCAACGCCAACGCCGCCATCGCGCGCATCGAGGCGCTACCCGTGGTCGCCGGCAAGATCGTCCGCCTGCGCATGGAAGAGCTCGACAGCTGATCGTTTGATTGACCCCGACGGACCGCGCCGGCGCGGTCCGTTCCATTTTGTGGTGACCGCGCATGCGTTACATCTCCACCCGCGGGCAGGCGCCTGCCCAGCAGTTCTGCGACATCCTTCTCGGCGGGCTGGCGCCCGACGGCGGCCTCTATCTGCCTGAATCCTACCCCGCCGTCAGCGCTGCCGATCTGGCTGCCTGGCGTCGATTGTCGTACGCCGATCTGGCCTTCGAGATCCTCTCGCGCTTCATCGACGACATCCCCGCCGACGACCTGCGCGCGCTGTGCCGCAAGACCTACACCGCCGCGGTGTACGGCAACACGCGCAGCGGCAGCGACGCGGCGGCGATCACCCCGGTGACGTGGCTGGAGCCGGGGAGCGGCGCCGGCCACGCGGGCGGCCTGGGCCTGCTGGAGTTGTCCAACGGCCCCACGCTGGCTTTCAAGGACATGGCCATGCAGCTGCTCGGCAACCTGTTCGAGTACGTCCTCGATGCGCGCGGCGAGCAGCTCAACATCCTCGGCGCCACCTCCGGCGACACCGGCTCGGCCGCCGAATACGCGATGCGCGGCAAGCACGGCGTGCGCGTGTTCATGCTCTCGCCGCACGGCCGGATGAGCGCCTTCCAGCGCGCGCAGATGTATTCGCTGCAGGATGAAAACATCCACAACATCGCCGTCAAGGGCATGTTCGACGACGCCCAGGACATCGTCAAAGCGGTCTCCAACGACCACGCCTTCAAGGCGCAGTACAAGATCGGCGCGGTCAATTCGATCAACTGGGGGCGTGTCGCGGCGCAGATCGTGTACTACTTCGCCGGTTATTTCGCCGCCACTGACAGCAACGATGAATGCGTCGACATGGCCGTGCCGTCGGGCAATTTCGGCAACATCTGTGCCGGCCACATCGCGCGCATGATGGGCTTGCCGATCGGCCGCCTGATCTGCGCCACCAACGAAAACGACGTGCTCGACGAGTTCTTCCGGACCGGCGTGTACCGCCCGCGCAGCTCGGCCGAGACCCACGTCACCTCCAGCCCGTCGATGGATATCTCCAAGGCCTCCAACTTCGAGCGCTTCGTGTTCGATCTGGTCGGGCGTGACGCCGCGGTGGTGCGCGCGCTGTGGGCGCAGGTCGACGCCGGCGGCAGCTTCGACCTCAACGCCACGCCGTATCGCGCGCGTATGGGCGAATTCGGTTTCGCCTCCGGCAGCAGCAGCCACGCCGACCGGCTCGCCACCATCCGCGCCATTCGCGAGCGCTATCAGGTCGTGATCGACACCCACACCGCGGATGGCCTCAAGGTGGCCGGCCAGCACCGTGGCGCGAACCCGATGCTGGTGCTTGAGACCGCGCAGGCGGTCAAGTTCGAAGAGACCCTCCGCGAGGCGCTGGGCGAAGCGCCGCCGCGCCCGGCGGGCTTCGACCATCTCGAAGCGCTGCCCCAGCGTTGCGAGGTGATGGCGGCCGATCTCGGCGCAGTGAAGGATTTCATCCGCCAGCATGCGCGCGACTGAGCGATGAGCACCCCCGAGTATCCACGCGATTTCTGGGAGGCGCGCTACGCCGGCGCGGGCGATGACTTCGTGTTCGGGCAGGACCCCAACGACTTCCTGGTGCGCGAGGTGCACCGCCTCGGCGCCGGCAGCCAGGTGCTCTGCGTGGCCGATGGCGAGGGGCGCAACAGCGTGTTTCTGGCGCAGGCCGGGCATGTGGTCGATGCGCTCGAATTCGCCCCCAGCGCGATTGCCAAGGCGCGCGCGTTGGCGCAGGCGCGCGGCGTGACGGTCCATGTGATCGAAGCCGACGTGTTTGCCTGGGACTGGCCGGCGGAGGCCTACGACGCGGTGGCGGCGATCTTCATTCAGTTTGCCGCGCCGGCGCAGCGGTCCGCCCTGTTCGCCCACATGCTGCGCGCGCTCAAGCCCGGCGGCTTGCTGCTGCTTCAGGGCTACACCCCGAAACAGCTCGACTACGCCACCGGCGGGCCGTCGGCGGTGGAGAACCTGTACACCGAGCAACTGCTGCTCGAGGCCTTTGTCGATCACGAGCTGTGTCTGCTGCGAACGCACGAATCGGTCATCGACGAGGGTGCGGGGCACCGCGGGATGTCGGCGCTGGTCGATGTGGTGGTCAGGAAGTGTTGAGGCGGTGAGGCTGAGCCGGTGAGCCATTCCGGAATTGAAAAGAGCGTCCCGCGGGACGCTCTTTTTATTGGGCGTGATGCCCGGATCTACAGGTAGAGCACCGCCGGAAAAACGGTGATGGCGACAACGTAGAGCAGCCACTCGAGGTTCCGCCGGGCGAGAAAGCCGCTGAAGTGCAGGATCAGCACGAGGATGGCAAAAACGTAGTAGATCGCGAACAGCATGGGTGTCTCCGGCGGCGCCCGGGCGCGGCAGTCAGTCTTCGATGTGGCGCAGTGAAAGGTCGATGGCGCGCACGTCTTTGGTCAGCCCGCCGATGGAAATGCGGTCGACGCCGGTCTCGGCGATGGCGCGCACGCGTTCGAGGTTGACCCCGCCGGAGGCTTCCAGCTCGGCGCGTCCGGCGTTGATGGCGACCGCCTCGCGCATCTGGTCGAGCGTCATGTTGTCGAGCAGCACCATGTTGGCGCCGGCGTCGAGGGCGGCGCGCAACTGGTCGAGGGTCTCGACCTCGATCTCGATGAACACGTTGGACGGTGCGATGCGCTTGGCTTCGGCGATCACCTCGGCCACCCCGTGGGCGGCAATGATGTGATTTTCCTTGATGAGGATGCCGTCGTAGAGGCCGACCCGGTGATTGGTGCCGCCGCCAACCGAGACCGCGTACTTTTGCGCCAGCCGCAGCCCCGGCAGGGTCTTGCGGGTGTCGACGATCCTGGCCTGGGTGCCGGCGACGGTGTCGACATAGCGGCGGGTGAGGGTGGCGGTGCCGGAGAGCAGTTGCAGGAAATTGAGCCCGGTGCGTTCGGCGGTGAGCAGTGCGCGCGCGTTGGCGACGATGTCGCACAGGGTCTGGCCGGCTTCGATGTGTTCGCCGTCCTGCGCGTGCCACAGGATGGTGACGGTCGGGTCGAGCGCCTCGAAGGCGGCGTTGAACCACGCGGTGCCGCACAGCACGCCGTTCTCGCGGGTGATGACGCGGCCACGGGCCAGCGCGGAATCGGGGATCAGGCGCGCGGTGAGGTCGCCGGTGCCGACATCCTCAGCCAGCGCGGCGGCGACGCTGCGCTGGATTTCCACCCGGAGCTGTTCGTTCGATTCCATGAATGCATCGTCATTTTCAGAGAGGCTGCATTCTATCACCGCGGCGGGGGCTGGCGCGATTGTGCCCAGGCCAGCAGGGGCACTACCATGACGCGCTGCCGACGACTTTCCGGAGACCGAGCCCGTGACCGATACCCCCCGATTCGACTGGTCCGACCCGCTGCTGCTCGATGCGCAACTCGACGCCGAGGAGCGCATGGTGCGCGACACCGCCCGCGCCTACGCGCAGGAGCGCCTCGCGCCGCGGGTGCTCGAAGCCTTTCGCCACGAGCGCACCGACCGCGACATCTTTACCGAGATGGGCGCCCTCGGACTGCTTGGCGCGACCATCCCGGAAGCCTACGGGGGGGCTGGGTTGAACGACGTGGCCTATGGGCTGATCGCGCGCGAGATCGAGCGGGTCGATTCGGGCTATCGCTCGATGATGAGCGTGCAGTCATCCTTGGTGATGACGCCGATTCACGTCTTTGGCAGCGAGGCGCAGAAGCGCAAGTATCTGCCCCGGCTGGCGACTGGCGAGTGGGTCGGTTGCTTCGGCCTCACCGAGCCCGATTTCGGCTCCGATCCCGGCGGGATGGCCGCGCGCGCCAGCGCGGTGAACGGCGGCTACACCCTGCGCGGCAGCAAAACCTGGATCACCAACAGCCCGATCGCGGATGTGTTCGTGGTATGGGCCAAGACCGACGACGGCAGGATTCGCGGCTTCATCCTGGAGAAGGGCTGGGCGGGGCTGTCGGCGCCGGCCATTCACGGCAAGTTCGGACTGCGTGCGTCGGTGACCGGGCAGATCGTGATGGAGGAGGTGTTCGTGCCGGAGGAGAACCTGCTGCCCGGCGCGGTCGGTCTCAAGGGGCCGTTCACCTGCCTCAATTCGGCGCGCTACGGGATTGCGTGGGGCGCGCTGGGGGCGGCCGAATCGTGCTATCAGGCCGCCCGCCAGTACGTGCTCGACCGCCAGCAATTTGGTCGCCCGCTGGCGGCCAATCAACTGGTGCAGAAGAAACTGGCCGACATGCTCACCGAAATCACGCTCGGCCTGCAGGGGTGCCTGCGCCTGGGGCGGATGAAGGAGCGCGGCGAGGCGGCGGTGGAGATCACCTCGATGATGAAGCGCAACGCCGCCGGCAAGGCGCTGGAGATCGCTCGAACGGCGCGTGACATGCTCGGCGGCAACGGCATCAGCGATGAGTACGGAGTGATCCGCCACCTGCTCAACCTGGAGGTGGTCAACACCTACGAGGGCACCCACGACGTGCACGCGCTGATCCTCGGCCGCGCCATCACCGACATCCCGGCCTTCGCCAACTGAAGGTGGCGCGCGGGGCGGCCACACGCCGCCGGGCCGGCGGTGCGGCGCCAGCCCTGTGCTACACTCCAGCGCTGGTCTGGCGACGGTATTCACCGCCCGTTGCCCTGCATGTCCGCCCCGCAAATCCAAACACAGAGACGCTGCGATCGTGCGCATTCTGATCAGCAATGACGACGGTTATTTCGCCCCCGGACTCGAAGCCCTCGCGCAGGCGCTGGGCGAGGTTGGCGAGGTGACCGTGGTCGCCCCGGAGCGCGACCGCTCCGGCGCCAGCAATTCGCTGACCCTCGACCGTCCGCTGTCGCTGCGCCGGGCGCGCAACGGTTTCTATCACGTCAATGGCACGCCGTCGGACTGCGTCCATCTGGCCGTCACCGGGATGCTCGATCGTCTGCCCAACATGGTGGTCTCGGGCATCAACCACGGTGCCAACATGGGCGATGACACCATCTACTCGGGCACTGTCGCGGCCGCCACCGAAGGCTATCTGCTCGGCGTGCCGTCGATGGCGTTGTCGCTGGTCGGCAAGAGCCCGGATGACTTTGCCGCCGCCGCGCAGGTGGCGATCGAACTGGCGCGGCGTTTCGAGGCTCGGCCGTTCCGCTTCCCGGTGCTGCTCAACGTCAACATCCCCGAGGGGCCGTACGCGTCGTTCAAGGGCTACAAGGTCACCCGGCTGGGCCGTCGCCACAAAGCCGAGCCGGTGATCCGCACCCAGTCGCCGCGTGATGAGACGGTGTACTGGATCGGCCCCGCCGGCGCGGCGCAGGATGCCGGCGAGGGCACCGATTTCGCCGCCGTGGCCGACGGTTACGTCTCCGTCACCCCTTTGCAGATCGACCTCACCCACAACGGCCAGCTGCCGGCGGTGACGGAGTGGCTGGCGTGAGTCAGCTGCGCAGCCCGGTGATCGCCGCCTCGCTGGCCTCGCGCGCCCGCCGGCGCATGGTCGAGCGCCTGCGCGAGCAGGGCATTCGCGACGAAAAAGTGCTCGACGCCCTCAATCAGGTGCCGCGCCATCTGTTCGTCGAGGAGGCGCTGGCCTCGCGCGCTTATGAGGACACCGCGCTGCCGCTGGGCTTTCAGCAGACCATCTCGCAGCCCTTCATCGTCGCGCGCATGGCGGAGCTCCTGCGTCAGGGGCGGGAGATGGGCAAAACGCTGGAGATCGGTGCCGGCTGCGGTTATCAGGCGGCGGTGCTGTCGCATCTGTGCGCCGACGTCTATGCCGTCGAGCGGATTCGCCCGCTGCTCGACCGGGCGCGCGAGAACCTCCGCCAGCTGCGTTTGCCCAACGTCAGGCTGAAACTTGCCGATGGCATGCTCGGCTTGCCAGAAGCGGCGCCTTTCGACACCATTATTGCCGCGGCCGCCTCGCCCAGCGGTGTGCCCGAGGCGATCAAGGCACAATTGGCGCCGGAGGGGCGCGCGCTGGTGCCGGTGGGTGGACGCGAGCAATTCCTGATTCTGGTAGAACGGCATGGGCGCCAGTTCCGCGAGACGCGACTCGACGCGGTGCGCTTTGTCCCCTTGCTCGGTGGTACGGAATGAGTATGACTTCAAAGATCAAACATGGCCTGCTGTACTTGTCGGTGCTTCTCCTCGGCGGCTGTGCCGCGAATGTGTCGGCGCCGGTGAGCGACCGCCGGGTCGGGCCTGAAGCCACGCCCGAAGTGGTGACCCCCGAATCGGCGGTGATCCCCGCGCCGGCCAGCGCGCGCTATTACGTTGTCCAGCCCGGCGACACGCTCAACCGCATCGCCCAGATGTTCGGCCACAGCTATGCCGATCTGGCGCAGTGGAACCAGTTGACCGATCCGGACCAGCTCGCGGTCGGCCAGACCCTGCGCGTATCGCCCCCCGACGGGGTCACGGTGACCCCGATCGCGGTTGGCGCGCCAGCCATCGGCGCGATGCCCTCATCCGCTGCGCCCGCCCCGGTGCCGGGTGGACCCGCCGTCAAGACCGGGCCACTGGCGACGGTTGAACCGTATTCCGACGCCGCCTGGGCCAAGGCCAGCAAGCCGCCTGCTGCGGTTGAGCCGCCCCCGCCGCCGGCTGCCAGCGCCGCACCGGCGCCCGCCGCGGCGGTGACCGGCGCTGACTGGATGTGGCCCGCCAGCGGCAAAGTGGTCAGCACCTTCAACAACGGTCAGGCCAAGGGCATCGACATTGCGGGCAAGCCGGGCGATGCCGTCCAGGCCGCGTCCGGCGGCCGGGTGGTGTATGCCGGGGCTGGCTTGCGTGGCTATGGAAAACTCGTCATCATCAAGCACGACGCTGACTTCCTCAGCGCCTATGCCCACAACAGAGCCCTGCTGGTCAAAGAGGGACAATCGGTCACAAAAGGTCAGAAGATCGCCGAGTTGGGCAACACGGATGCGGATCGTCCGAAGCTGCATTTCGAGATCCGCCGACGCGGCAAGCCGGTCGATCCGTTGCAGTACCTACCCAAACGCTGAGAGGGATGTGGTGATGTACGATCCGGCAGTGGACGACGAAGTCGATGATCCCGCGCCGGACGTGCCGCCGGAAGTCGAAGCCTTCGTCGAAACGCCGGGCAAGTCCTACGCCAGCGAGTTCCTCAGCGACGTCACCCAGCTCTACCTCAACGACATCGGCGCCAATCCACTGCTGACCGCGGAAGAAGAGGCGGCGCTGGCGCGCCGGGTGCGCCAGGGCGACTTCGAAGCCCGCCAGATCATGATCGAGCGCAACCTGCGGCTGGTCGTCAATATCGCCAAGCACTACCTCAATCGCGG
>JAGRFO010000126.1:22991-34167 GCA_020446005.1 Rhodocyclaceae bacterium
CGATCATGAACCAGTCGCGCACCATTCGCCTGCCGGTCCATGTGGTCAAGGAACTCAATCAGGTCTTGCGCGCTTGTCGCAAGGTCGAGGCGGCGGGCAAGCGGGATTGCCTGGTCGAAGAGGTCGCGCGCGAGCTCGACAAGCCCGAGGAAACGGTGCGTGCGATGCTGGCGCTCAACGAGCACACCGCCTCGCTGGACGCGCCGCTGGACATCGACCCCTCGCTGTCGATCGGCGAATCGCTGCGCGACGATCACGCCGATGCGCCTGAGGCGCACATCCACAATGCCGAGGTCGAAGCGCTGATCCGGGAGTGGATCGACATGCTCAACGACAAGCAGCGGCTGGTGGTGCGCCACCGCTACGGCATCGACGAGGTCGAGGTGCAGACGCTCGAAGAACTCGCTGGCCAGCTCGGCCTGACGCGTGAGCGGGTGCGGCAGATCCAGCTTGAGGCGCTGGGCCAGTTGCGGCGCATCCTCAAGCGTCGCGGCATGTCCAAGGACGCGTTGCTGTAAGGCGTTAGCGGCCGCGCGCCGGCGCGGATTCCAGAACAGTTTCCTGCCGTGCGTCGTAGAGCGCCCGCGCCAGATCGTGCACCGCCATGGCGTAAAAGCTGCTCCGGTTGTAGCGCGTGATCACATAGAAGTTGCGGAAACCGAGCCAGTACTCGGTGGCTTCGTCCGGCGTTTCGAGGTCGATCAGCGCGGCGCGTTCGCCGGCCGGCACGGGCGCCAGCGGGAGCACCTGATGGGCGCTGAAATCGTTTTCTGAAAAGACCGGGTCGATGCCGGCGGCGACCAGCGTGGCCGCTCGATCGGGGTCTTCGACATGAGCGCGGATCACGACCGGCCCGTCCTTTTCCCAGCCATGCACTGCCAGGTAATGCGCCACGCTGCCGATGGCGTCGACCGGGCTGCCTTCCAGGTCAATCCGGCCGTTGCCATCAAAATCCACCGCGTAGTTGCGGATGCTGCTGGGCAGAAACTGGGGGTAGCCCATCGCGCCGGCGTAGGAGCCCTCGTAACTGAGCGGTGTGCGGCCTTGTTCGCGCGCGAGCAGGAACAGGTTTTCCAGCTCGCCGCGGAACAGCGGCGCGCGCGGCGGATAGTCGAAGGCCAGCGTGGCCAGCGCGGAGGCGACCAGAAAATCGCCGGTATTGCCGCCGTAGATGGTTTCGATGCCGATGATGGCGACGATGATTTCCGCCGGGATGCCATAGGTCTGCGATGCCGTGGCCAGCGCGGTGGCGTGTTCGCGCCAGAACGCCAGCCCGCGGTTGATGCGCAGCGGCTCGATGAACTGCCGGCGGTAGCGCGCCCACGAACGCACCCCTTTGCGCTTGGCGGGGGTGATCAGGCGGATCACGCGCGGGTCGGGCTCAATGCGCGACAGGGTGGCCATCACTTCGTCGGCGGCGATGTGGTGATCGGTCTGCATCTGGCGGGCGAAATCGAGCGCCGCGGGGTGGTCGGCATAAGTGCTCGCGGCCGGTGCCGGCGAACTCAGGGTCAGTGCGACGAGGGCGAAAACGGGCGGGGCGAGGCGGGCAAGAGTCAGGAGCATTGAATCCGGAGCCTGTGGATGCGCAGGGCGAGCGCCTTGATGGCGGTTGCGTCGGGGGGTGATTTGCCATAACGCAGGGCGGCGTAGCGCTGGGCGATGGCGATAATCTCACAGCGCGCGGCGGGGTGCGCCTGCGCTGCGCGGTCAGCATAATCGGCCGGCCCCTCGGAGGGCAACCGCGCGGTGCCGAGGCGGGCCAGTTTGTGCTCGAAACGTTGCCACTGGCGCAGCAGCGGGTCGCGGGTCCGGGCGCGGGCGTGCGCCCAGGCGAGCAGCGCGGCAAACAGGACGCCGGTGGCGACCAGCATCGCGGCCCCCTGAGCGCGCCAGTCGACCGCGTCGAGTCCGATCCGGCGCAGCAGGCTCTGCTGGCGTTGCTGGTCGTAGCCCAGCACCCACTGGTTCCAGGCATTGCCGAGGAATTCCCAGCGGTCGCGCAGGCCGCGTAGCCAGGCCAGATCGGTGCCGACCATGAAAGGCACCGGCTCGCCGTCGGGCAGCGCCGCCGCCAGACCGCCGTCGATGCGCCGTGGCGCACTCGCCGCGGTCGGGTCGACGCGCAGCCAGCCGTGTCCGGCGAGCCATACCTCGGTCCACGCGTGCGCGTCCGACTGGCGCACCACCAAGGTGCCGTCGTAGGCATTGATTTCGCCGCCCTGATAGCCGGTCACCACCCGCGCGGGAATGCCGGCGGCGCGCATCAGCACCGCAAAACTCCCCGCAAAGTGCTCGCAGAACCCCTTGCGGGTGTCGAACAGGAAGGTGTCGGCGCTGTGCTCGCCGAGCAGTGGCGGGCGCAGGGTGTAGATCAGGTCGGCGCTGCGCATCCAGCCGATGGCGGCCTCGACGATCGCCTCCGGGCTGCGGTGCTGGTCACGCAGTGTGTCGGCCAGGGCGCGGGTGCGCGGGTTGTTGCCGGCGGGCAGATGAAGCGCGCCAAGCAGGGTGGCGTCGTCCTGCGTCACTCCGACCCGGGTCAGAGGGTGGGACGCCGCGCGATAGCGCGTGCGCTGGTGCACCGGGTGGCGACTGAGCGCTTCGAAGCTGGCGGAATGCAGCGCGCCGGGAATCCCCGCTGCCGGATAGTCGAGCGCCAGCAGCCAGTGGCGGTTGTGTGCTTCGAGCGTCATTTCATAGCGCACCGCTTCGCCCTGCGGGGCGTAGGGCGGGGTGCGGCGGGCGATCTGGTCTGGCCGGGTCCATCGACGCCCGTCGAAGGCGCTCAGCACCGGGCCGCGCCAGTAGCGCTGGGCGGGGGGCGGGAGGGGTGTGTCGAAACTGACCCGAAAGGCGATTTCGGCGGACTGGCTGAGCTGACTGATGCTGCCCGGCTCCATCGCATCGGACAGCCCGGTGGTGGCGCTGAAGGCGTCCCCGGGCAGCCCCCACAGCGGCCCCGGAATGCGTGGAAAGAGCACGAACAGCACCACCATGAAGGGGAGCGACTGGATCAGCAAGGTGGCCGCGAGGCGCAGCTGTCGCGGTGGGCTGTCGCGGGTCTGCAGGCTGGCCAGGGTGGTGGTGGCGAGCAGTGCGCCGAGCGCCGCGCCGCCGGCGGTGAGCGCCGACTGGGTGTCGAGGAACAGCCCGGTCTGGAGGAAAAAGCACAGCAGCACGAAGACCTGCGCGTCGCGGGCTCGGCGGCTTTCGAGCAGCTTGAGGCTGAGCAGCAGGGCCAGCAGGGCGATGCCGGCCGATTTGCCGAGCAGAGTGCCGTACTGGCTCAGGATCAGGCCCGCCGCCGAGCCCGCCAGCAGGAACATGACCAGACGTCTGGGGGCGGAGATGTCGCGGCGCATCCGCTCGGCGTACCACAGCAGCACCAGCGTGGTGACCGCGCCGAGCCACAGCGGCAGATACAGCAAGTGCGGCAGCAGGGTGAGCGCGGCGGTGGCCAGCATCCACAGGCGGACCTGACGCGGCAGATCTAAGTCGGTCGATGCGCTCATGGGCGGGCGGGAAAGAGCGCCAATGCTTTGAGGCAGGCACGCTGGTGGGCGGCGCTGTGGTCGGGGCCGAGGGTGAGCCCGGGCAGGATCAGGGTGAAGGGCTGGCTGCCGTGCGCGGCGTCGACCACCCAGCGGGTGAGGCGTCTCAGGCGCGCTTCGTCGTCCAGCGCAGCGGGGAGGGTGTGCCAGTCGAACACCGTCGGCATCGCGCCCCCGCCGGAGAAAGCCTTGGAGACCATCTCGTCGGTGCGGGCGACCGCCTTCCAGGCGACCCGTTTGGGTGAGTCGGAGCGGCGATGTTCGCGCAGGCCGTCAAAGTCGGCTTCCCCGCCGGCACTGCCGCCGTCGTGGTCATGGGCGCTGTGCGGCGGGGGCGGCGGAGCGGTTTCCAAGGCCGGATAGACCAGCACCCGCCATTCCGGGGTGAGCACGCTCCAGGCGCGGATCAGCCCAAGCGGGTAACGGGTCTCGATGATGACCCGGCCGGGCGACAGCCAGCCGCGACGAGTGGTCGCCAGCGCCAGCCGGGCGCAGGCTTCCCCGCCGGCGGGAACGTCAAGCAATGCCTGCTTCCCGGCGATGCGCACGGCGATCGCGGGGCGGGCGCGCTGGTCCGGGCTGCGCAGCAGCAATTCGACGTGCGCCGCTTCGCCGCAGTGGGCGTGATGAATCGCGCCGCGGTGGATTTCCAGCCGAAGGAGATTGCGGAAGGCGTGGAAGATGCTGGCGATGGCCGCCCCGGCGAGCAGGAAGGTGAGCGCAAAGCCGAGGCTGAGGGTGTAGTTGATTGATGCCAGCAAGAGCACGCACAGGGTGACGGCGAACGCCACGCCGGTGGCGGTGGGGAGGATGAAGATGCGTCGCTGGCGCAAGGTCGCGGGCAGCGCTTCGTGCTCGCGCAGGCGGAAGAGGTGACGGTCGAGCAGGCGGCGGAAGGCGCCCGCGGGGGCGGCGGCCAGCCGGCTCATCAGGGGATGGGGACGGCGGCGAGCACGTCCTGCGCTTCCGCCTCGGCGGCGGCAACGTCCCGCCCCGGCGCCAGGCGGTGGCCGGCCACAGCGGGGAAGACACGCTGGAGGTCTTCGGGCTGCACGTGGTCGCGGCCAGCCAGCCAGGCCCACGCGCGCGCGGCGGCAATCAGCGCGAGACCGGCGCGCGGGCTCAGCCCGATCGGGTGCTGCGGGCGGTGGCGGGTGTGCGCGAGCAGCGCTTGCACGTAGTCGGCGAGCGCGCCGGAGACGTGAACGGCGGCGCACGCCTGCTGCATCCGGGCGAGTGTCTCGGGGTCGAGCACGGCGGGCATCTGGGCGAGCAGATCGCGACGGTTGATGCCGAGCATCAGCTCGCGTTCGGCGGCGGCGTCGGGGTAGCCAAGCGCGATGCGCATCAAGAAACGGTCAAGCTGGCTCTCCGGCAGGGCGAAGGTGCCCACCTGGGTGGCGGGGTTCTGGGTGGCGATGACGAAGAACGGGGCGGGCAGCGCGAAGGTGTGACCGTCGGCGGTGATCTGGCCTTCCTCCATCGCCTCGAGCAGGGCGCTCTGGGTCTTTGGGGTGGCGCGGTTGATCTCGTCGGCGAGGATCAGCTGGGCGAAGATCGGCCCGCGATGGAAGTGGAAACCGTTGCGCTCGCGATCGAACACCGACACGCCGAGGATGTCGGCCGGCAGCAGGTCGCTGGTGAACTGGATGCGCTGGAAGGCGAGCCCCGGCAGCTGCGCCAGCACATGCGCGAGGGTGGTCTTGCCGACGCCGGGAACGTCCTCGATCAACAGGTGGCCGCGAGCCAGCATGCAACACAGCGCGAGGCGCAACTGGTGCTGTTTGCCCAGCAGGATCTGGCCGGCCTGATCAAGCAGTGTGTGCGCGAGTTCAACAGACATAAGTAGCGGTTGGGAAATTCAGTTGATCAGAGGATAATGAAACGGATCAAGGGTGGCGAACTTGACCGCCCGGGACATCGGTTTTGGATTGGACATCAAAAGGGGGGGTATGACTGCAACTGCATTCATTTCGCACAAGGATTGCTGGCTCCACGACATGGGCTCGCATCACCCCGAGTGCGCGGAGCGACTGTCGGCCATCAACGATCGTCTGATCGCCGCCGGTCTGGATATGTTCCTGGCTTTTCACGATGCCCCCGCCGCGACGGTCGAGCAGCTCTCCCGCGCGCACCCGCAGGCCCACGTCGAAAACCTGCTGGCCAATGTGCCGGATCATGGCATCCGCCACGTCGATCCGGACACCGCGATCAGCCCGGGGACCATGAAGGCCGCGCTGCGCTCGGCCGGTGCCGGCATTCTGGCGACCGATCTGGTGATGGGGGGCGGGGTCGAGAACGCTTTTTGCGCCATTCGCCCGCCCGGCCACCATGCCGAACATGCGCAGGCGATGGGGTTCTGCTTCTTCAACAACGTGGCGGTGGCCGCGCATCACGCGATGGCTCATCACGGGCTGGAGCGGGTGGCGATTGTCGACTTCGATGTTCATCACGGCAACGGCACGGAAGACATCTTCAAGGACGATCCTCGAGTGCTGATGGTGAGCATCTTCCAGCACCCGTTCTACCCCTACAGCGGGACCGACAACCCGGCCCCGAACATGGTCAACGTGCCGGTGCCGGCGGGCACCCGCGGCGATGCCTTCCGCCAGATCGTGACCGACATCTGGATGCCGCGGCTGCGCGAGCACAAACCGCAACTGATCCTCATCTCGGCCGGTTTCGACGCTCATTACGAGGATGACATGGGCTCGCTCGGGCTGGTCGAGGCGGACTATATCTGGGTCACCGAGCAGTTGCGGACGATTGCCGACGAGTGCTGCGACAAGCGCATCGTCTCGCTGCTCGAAGGCGGCTACGCGCTGTCCTCGCTGGCTCGTTCGGTGGTCGCCCACATCAAGGCGCTGGCCGACATCTGAGCCCTTCCGGCGGCGTGCTGCAGCCTCAGTGCAGACCGCCGCCGGACGCTCTTGTGCGCGCGTGTCGCCTGTGTTGATTCGGGTACAATGCGCTTTTGCTCCTTGAGCCGCCTCCCATGATTACCGGATCCATCGTTGCCATCGTTACGCCCATGCTCCCGGATGGCCGTCTCGATTTCGACAGCCTGCGCCGCCTGATCGACTTTCATGTCGATCAGGGCACCGACGGCATCGTCATTGTCGGCACCTCGGGGGAATCTCCCACCGTCAATATGGACGAGCATTGCGAGCTCATTCGCGTGGCGGTCAGTCACTCGGCCGGCCGCATTCCGGTGATTGCCGGGGTCGGCGCAAACGCCACCGCCGAGGCCATCGAGCTGTCGCGCTTTGCCCGACAGGCCGGCGCGGTGGCCGGACTGTCGGTGGTGCCCTACTACAACAAGCCGGGGCAGGAGGGGCTGTATCAGCATTTCAAGGCCATCGCCGAGGCCGACGACCTGCCGATCATCCTCTACAACGTGCCGGGCCGCACGGTGGCCGACCTGTCCAACGACACGGTCCTGCGGCTGGCGCAGATTCCCAACATCATCGGCATCAAGGACGCCACCGGCAACATCGAGCGCGCCTGCGATCTGGTCGAGCGTGCCCCCGAGGGGTTCGCCCTGTACACCGGCGACGACATGACCACCCTGGCCTTCATCCTGATGGGCGGGCATGGCGCGATCTCGGTCACCGCCAACGTCGCGCCGCGCCAGATGCACGAGATGTGCGCCGCCGCGCTCAAGGGCGATCTGGCCACCGCGCGCACGCTCAATCGGCAGTTGCTCGGGCTGCACAAGCAGTTGTTCTGCGAGGCCAACCCGATCCCGGTCAAATGGGCGGTCAATCAACTCGGCCTGATCGGTCCGGCATTGCGCCTGCCGCTGACGCCGCTCGATGCGTCCAACCACGAGCGCGTGCGCACCGCCATGCGTCAAGCCGGGCTGCTCGGATAACCCAAAACTCACAGCAACACATCAATACAAAAGGTGCCCACCACCATGCTGCGACGCCATTGCGCCTCACTTTCCGTGCTCACCCTCAGTCTGGCGATGGCCGGCTGCGGCATGCTGGAAACCAAGAAGATCGACTATCAGAGCGCCAAGAAAGCACCGACGCTGGAAGTGCCGCCGGATCTGACCGTGCCGAACCGGAATGACCGCTTCGCGGTGCCCGACAGTGTCGGCCGCGGCTCGGCAACGCTGTCGACCTACAACGCCGAACGCACCGTTCAGCCCGGCGCGGCGACGACCCGCGATGTGCTGCCGGCCGAGGAAGGCATGCGGATCGAGCGCGCTGGCACCCAGCGTTGGCTGGTGGTGACCGCCACGCCCGATGATGTGTGGCCGAAGCTGCGTAACTTCTGGGTCGAGCTGGGCTTCATTCTCAATATGGACGCGCCCGAAATCGGGGTGCTCGAAACCGACTGGGCGGAAGATCGCGCCAAGATCGGGCAGGACTTTCTCCGCCGAACCATCGGTCAGGTACTCGATGGGCTGTATTCCGTCCCCGAGCGCGACAAGTTTCGTACCCGGGTCGAAGACGGCAAGCAGCCGGGCACCATCGACATTTTCATCAGCCATCGCGGCATGGTCGAAATCTACAACACCGAAGCGCGCGATTCGACCGTCTGGCAGCCGCGCCCGGCCGACCCGGAGCTCGAAGCCGAGATGCTGCGTCGTCTGATGGTCCATCTGGGCGCCGAGGAGGCGTACGCACAAGCCCAGATGGCGGTCGATGCGCGGCCGGAGCGGGCCCGTCTGGAGAACGTCGGCGGGGTGCAGACGCTGCGCGTGGATGACGCCTTCGATCGCGCCTGGCGACGCGTCGGCTTGGCGCTCGACCGTATCGGCTTTACGGTGCAGGACCGTAACCGCGCCGAAGGCGTCTACTACGTGCGCTACATCGATCCGCAACTCGACAATGCCAGCAAGAAGAGCGACGGGTTCTTCTCCAAGCTGGCGTTCTGGCGCAGCGACGAGAAGCCGGCGCAAAGCGGCAGCGAATATCGGGTGGAGGTCGCCGGCGATGGCGGCGACAATTCGCGAATCAAGGTGGTGCCGCAGGGCGGCGTCAAGGATGGCGCGAGCAGCGCCGGAAAAATCCTGGCCCTGCTGCATGAACAGTTGAAGTAAACGATTTGCTCAACAAAAAAGCCCCTGTCTTGCGACCGGGGCTTTTTTGTTGGGCGCCTCTCCCGCAATCAGCCGCAGGTGCCGACCGCGCCGCAGGCGGTGCAGAAGTCGCAGCCGTCCTTGCGGATCATGGAGTGGTTGCCGCATTCCGGGCACAGCGAGCCTTGCATGAGCTTGGGCTCGTTGTCGTCGCGCGGCGCTTCGAGAATGCCCATCTCCTGGATCGGATAGCCGCGCTCGTCGAGCACCCCGAGCATGGCGTAGCGGTGGATGATGAGCTGCGCGAGGTAGGCGACGGTGGAGGGGTAGTTCTGCTGCTTGCGCGAGCCCGGCACGAAGGCCATGAAGTCGCCGAGCGGCTCGGGGTAGTTGAGCAGCTTGCGCAGCTTCATGCCGATCCAGGCCGGGTCCATGACGCGCATGTCGAGCGACAGGATGCGGCCGAGGCCGTCGAGGGCACGCGGATAGTTGCCGGACAGCCACATCGAGTAAGGGCGGGTGACGCCGTCGGGCAGGGTGATTTCCTTGATGCCGAGGACGAAGTCTTCACCGGTGGCCGGGTTGCTGATGTCCACCGTCCAGGACAGCGTGCCGTCGGTGCCGGTCTTGGGCTCCTGCAGGCTGAACAGCGAATCGAGCACCGGGGTGGGGCCTTCGGCCTTGAGTGCGCCGAGTTTCTCGCAGCGGTAGCTCACCACCTGCGCGAAAGCGGCCACCGCGCCGGGCACCAGCTTCTTCTCGCCGTGCGGGGGGAAGCTCATCTCGAAGGATTTTTCGCCAATGGTGCGCGACAGGGTTTCGAGCTTGAGCTTGAGCCAGCCGCGATCGTTGGTGCGCATGTCCATCGACAGGGTCTTGGCGACGGCGCCGAGGCCGCGCGGCTGGTCAGCGCCGTTGACCCACACTTCGAACGGGAAGCTGCCCTGGCTGTTGTCGCTGTTTTCCATGTGGCCGACGAAGAGGCCGAACTCGCCCTGCGGGGTGGACAGCATGTAGGTCCATGCGGCGTTGCCGTCGGGCAACTCGGGGCGGCCCGGCCAGCGCAGCGAGGCAAGCACCGGGGCGGGCAGGTTCTGGATCGCGAGGCGCTTGTTGGCGTCGATGATCTCGACGTCGTGCGGGGCCTTCTTCTCGCTGCTCGGGGTGACCGACAGGACCGAGCCGAGCACCGAGTTCGGGCGGTAGGTGGCGAGCCCCTTCAGGCCGGCCTTCCAAGCCGCCATGTAGAGGTCTTCGAAGTCCGAGTAGGGATAATCGGCGGGGACGTTGACGGTCTTGGAGATCGAGGTGTCGATGTAGGGCGCGACCGCGGCGACCATGTCCTTGTGCGCCTGGGCGGAGATTTCAAGCGCGGTCACGAAGGCCGGCGGCAGTTTGTTGACGTTGCCGCCGATGTGCTTGTAGAGCCGCCACGCGTAGTCTTCGACCGCGTATTCCTTGAAGGTGCCGTCGGCCATNNTGCGCCGGGTGTAGGTGTAGGAGAAGGGCGGTTCGATGCCGTTGGAGGCGTTGTCGGCAAAGGCCAGCGAGATGGTGCCGGTGGGGGCAATGGACAGCAGGTGCGAGTTGCGGATGCCGTGCGCGCGGATCTTGTCCTTGACCTCGGCTGGCAGGCGCGAGGCGAAGTTGCCGCCGGACAGGTACATGTCGGCGTTGAACAGCTTGAAGGCGCCACGCTCGCGGGCCAGCTCGACCGAGGCGAGATAGGTCTGGTCGCGCATGAACTCGGAGATGCGGGTGGCCATCGCACGCGCTTCCTTGGTGTCGTAGCGCAGACCGAGCATGGCCAGGGTGTTGCCCAGCCCGGTAAAGCCCAGCCCGATGCGGCGCTTGGCCTGGGCCTCTTCGTATTGCTGTTCGAGCGGCCAGTGGGTGGCTTCGAGCACGTTGTCGAGCATACGGGTCGACACCGCGACCACTTTGGCAAAGCCGGTGAAGTCGAAGGCAGCCTTGTCGCTGAAGGCGTCCTTGACGAAGGGGGTGAGGTTGATCGAGCCCAGGCAGCAGCAGCCGTAGGGCGGCAGGGGCTGCTCGGCGCAGGGGTTGGTGGCCTCGATGGTCTCGCAGTAATAGAGGTTGTTGTCGCGGTTGATGCGGTCGAGGAACAGGATGCCGGGCTCGGCGTGGTCGTAGGTCGAGCGCATCACCTGGTCCCACAGGTCGCGGGCGCGCAGCTTGCGGTAGACCCACTGGCCGTCTTCGCGCTGATAGGCGCCGCGCGCCTTGACCTCGTCGACCGGCTCGGCCTTGTGGGTCAGCTCCACGTCGCCGTTGGCTTCGACCGCCTTCATGAACGCGTCGGTGACGCCCAGCGAGATGTTGAAGTTGGTGAGGTCGCCTTCATCCTTGGCGTGGATGAATTCCTCGATGTCGGGGTGGTCGCAGCGCAGCACGCCCATCTGCGCGCCCCGGCGGGCGCCGGCCGACTCGACGGTTTCGCACGAGCGGTCGAACACGCGCATGTAGGACACCGGGCCGGAAGCATTGGACTGGGTGCCCTTGACCAGCGCGCCCTTGGGGCGGATCGAGGAGAAATCGTAGCCCACCCCGCCGCCGCGGCGCATGGTCT
>JAGRFO010000127.1:0-11968 GCA_020446005.1 Rhodocyclaceae bacterium
GGCATCGCGCTGGCCATGGCGGCGGCGATCCGTGGCTATCGCATGATTCTGGTGATGCCCGAAAACCAGAGCGTCGAGCGCCGTCAGAGCATGCGCGCCTTTGGGGCCGAGTTGGTGCTGACGCCGCGGGAAGGTGGCATGGAGGTGGCGCGCGACATGGCCGAACGGATGCGCGACGAGGGTCAGGGGGTGATCCTCGACCAGTTCGGCAACCCCGACAATCCGCTTGCGCACTTCGATGGCACCGGGCCGGAGATCTGGCAACAGACCGGCGGGCGGATCACCCACTTCGTCAGCGCGATGGGCACCACCGGTACCATCATGGGCACCTCGCGTTACCTCAAGTCGCAGAATCCGGCGATTGAAATCATCGGCTGCCAGCCTGCCGAGGGGGCGCAGATTCCGGGCATCCGGAAATGGCCGGAAGCCTATCTGCCGCGCATTTTTGACGCCAGCCGGGTGGACCGGATCGAGTCCGTCAGCCAGGCCGAGGCGGAGGAAATGACCCGCCGGCTGGCGCGCGAGGAGGGCATCTTTGCCGGCATTTCCTCCGGCGGCGCGATGGCGGTGGCGCTGCGCATGGCCGAACAACTGTCCGATGCAGTGATCGTCTCCATCGTTTGTGATCGCGGCGACCGCTACCTGTCGACGGGTGTTTTCCCGGCCTGATTTCGCGCTCGTGCCGCTTGGGCGCACGGCGTGCCTGCTGCTGTGCCTGCTGGGCAGTTCAGGCGCCTTGGCCGGATTTCAACTGAGCTTTGCCGAACTCCAGTTCGCCGGCGGCAGCGCCCGCGCGGTGCGCGTCGAGTTGCCCGCCGCGGGGCAGCACGCGGGGCGTCTGGAGGTGGGCGCGCTGCGCATCGGCGATCGACAGTGGGGGCCGTTGCGCCTCGATTGTCGCGCCTTGTCCCTTGCCAATGGCGTGGTGGCGTGCCGCGACGGGCGGCTCGATGGCATCCCCGGCACGGGTGTCGTACGCCTGAATTTTTCCTACGACACCTCAGCTGAAAACGGCACGGCGCGGCTTGAATTTCCTGCCGGTGGGCGGGCGGATCTACGCATCGTGAACCGCGGTCGACTGGACCTGTCGCTCGACCGCTTTCCGCTGGCGCGACTGCTCCCGTTTGTGCCCATCCTGCATACATGGCATCCGGCCGCGCTGCTCGACGGAGCGCTGCAGATCGACCGAAGCGGCGTGCATTTTGACCTGCGCCTGTCCGACGGCCGCTTTGCCGACGCGAGCGGGCTGCATGCCGGCGAGGGATTGGCCGGGCGGGCACGGGGGCAGGTGACTATCCTGCCCGGCGAGCGGCTCGATTGGCAGGTCGATGTGGCGTGGGAGGCCGGTGATGTGTTCTGGAATCCGGTGCTGGTGTCGCCGGCGATCAAGCTCAGTGCGCGGGGCAACGCGGATGGTGACCACATCCGCATCGATGCCCTCGAGCTCGTCGCGCCCGGTGTCAGCGGCCTGAGCGCTTCGGCCCTGCTGACGCGTGCTCCGCTGGCGCTGGTCGCCGGGGAGGCGCGCTTGCAGGCCGGCGATCTGGCGCTGCTGGGGCCGCGCTTCGCGCTGCCGCTGCTCGCGCCGGCGCAGCTTGAGCGTTGGCGGGTGGCGGGCAGTGTGGGGGGCGTGCTGAACTGGTCGGATGGCCAATTCGACTCGGCGCAGCTCGATTTGAGCGAAGCCGGCTTTTCCTACCTCGGGCAGCGATTTCGGGTCGGGCCGCTGTCCGGCGAGATCGGCTGGCAACGCAATCGCGCGACCCCTGCGCGCCTGCGCGTGGATGGGCTGCACTGGCAGAAGCTGGATTTCGAACCCTTCGAGCTGGTCGCCGAGATCGACGGCGATGCGCTCACTTTGGCGCCCGCGCGCTTGCCGGTGCTCGATGGTGCAATCGTGATCGACGCGATGCGTCTGGCGAAGCAGGCCGACGGCTGGCAGGGGGAGGGCGGCTTCTACATGGAGCCGGTGTCGATGGCACGGCTGACCGAGGCGCTGGATCTGCCGTCGATGAGCGGCACGCTGTCGGCGGCGATTCCGGGCGTGACGGTGTCGCCCAGGCGCATCGGTCTGGAAGGCGCGCTGATCATCTCAGTGTTTGATGGCTACGTGCAGGCGACCGAGCTGGAAGTGACCGACGCCTTCGGCATTCTGCCGCGCTTGAGCGCCAATCTGGAGGCCGCCCATCTCGATCTGCGCCAGCTCACCGAGACCTTTTCCTTCGGCGCGGTCAGCGGTTTTGTCGATGCGCGCGTTAATCGTCTGGAGATGGCTGCCTGGCAGCCGCTGCGCTTCGATGCCTCGGTGCGCAGTTCGCCAGGCGACTATCCACGGCGCATCAGCCAGCGCGCGGTGGAACACATCTCCGCACTGGGCGGTGCAGGGGCAATGGCGGCGATTCAGCGCAGCTTCCTGCATTTTTTCAACGACTTTGGTTATCGTGAATTGGGCTTGAGCTGCCGCCTGCGTAATGGTGTATGCGAAATGCGTGGATTGGACGATGGGGGCGACGAGGATGCGCGCTTCGTGGTGGTGCGCGGTGGCGGCGTCCCGGCGCTGAATGTCATCGGCTACAATCGGCGCGTGGACTGGAAAGAACTGGTCGAGCGCATCACGCGTGTGACGGCGGGCAATGCGGCGCCAATCGTGCAATGAGGTGAACATGACAAGAGTGCAAAACTGGGCTGCCGCCGCCTTGTTGCTGGCGGGCTTGAGCGCGTGCGTGACGATCAACATCTATTTTCCAGCCGCGGCGGCAGAGAAGGCCGCCGACCGCATCATCGACGAAGTGTGGCAACTCAAGCAGGACGCCGCCAAGCCCTCCAAGGAGAACGCACAATGAAGGCCATGATTCGTGCAGTGCTGTTGTGTGTGTTCGCGCTGGGCTGTGCTCAGGTGGGCGCGCAGGGCAATCTGGATATCAATACACCGGCGATCGCCGCCTTGCAGGGGTCGATGCAGCAGCGTCATGCGCAGCTCGCGCCGTTCTACGCCTCGGGCGCGGTTGGGCTGACCGATCGCGGGCTGGTGGCGCTGCGTGATGCCAACGCGGTGCCGCTGGCCCAGCGCGGTCAGGTTAACAGCCTGGTGTCGGCGGAAAACGCCGATCGGGCCGCGCTGTATCGTGAAATCGCGCAGGCCAATGGTCACCCGGAATGGGCCGGCGATGTTCAAAATACTTTTGCCCAGCGCTGGATCGACAAGGCGCCGCGCGGCTGGTGGGTGCAGCGCGGCGGTGGCTGGGCGCCGAAGTGAGTTCGGTCCTCGTCTTCGACATCGAGACCATTCCCGATGTGGCCGGCCTGCGCCGGCTGCACGATTTGCCGGACGATCTGGCCGACGACGAGGTGGCGGAATATGCCTTCCAGAAGCGCCGCGCCGCGGTCGGCAACGATTTTCTGCCGCACTACCTGCATCGCGTGGTCACCATTTCCTGTGTGTTCCGCGATCTCAAGCAGTTCCGGGTGTTTTCGTTGTCGGAGCCCGAGGACGACGAGGCGGGCATCATTCAGCGCTTTTTCGACGGGATCGAACGCTTCACGCCACAAATCGTTTCATGGAACGGTGGCGGATTCGATCTGCCGGTGCTTCACTATCGGGGCATGCTCCACGGCGTGAGTGCGCCGCGGTACTGGGAGATGGGAAGCGGCGACGCCCACGACGCACGCGATTTCAAGTGGAACAACTACATCAGTCGCTACCACAGCCGCCACCTCGACCTGATGGATTTGCTGGCGCTGTACCAGCCGCGTGCCAATGCGCCGCTGGACGAGCTGGCAAAACTGATGGGCTTTCCCGGCAAGCTGGGGATGGACGGTTCTGCGGTGTGGGGCGCGTATCGCGATGGTCGGATTGGGGAAATTCGGGATTATTGCGAGACCGATGTGGTCAATACCTATCTTGTGTATCTGCGCTTTCAGCGGATGCGCGGGGCGATGAGCGTGGAAGAGTACCGTGCCGAACTTACCACCGTGCGCAGCACGCTGGCGGCGGTGAATGCGCCCCACTGGGAGGCTTTCCTTGGCGAGTGGGCGGTCGATGAACGTGTTTGAGGTTGTGTGATGAGTATTCTCTGGGCGGTGCTGGTTGGGTTGGTGGTCGGAGTGCTGGCCAAATTTTTGCATCCCGGCAAGGAAAATCTGGGCTTGGTGATGACCGCCTTGCTCGGTATTGCTGGATCGATGGTGGCGAGTTTTGGCGGGCAGTTGCTGGGGATTTATCATGCCGGCCAAGGTGCGGGTTTCATTGGTGCGGTGGTGGGCGCGGTGCTGATTCTGTTTGTCTACAGTCGCTTCAACAAACGCTGAGATCAGCGTTTGACAGGTGTCTTGATTCGGCTATAATTCGGCCTCCTTAGGCGCGTAGCTCAGTTGGTTAGAGCACCACCTTGACATGGTGGGGGTCGTTGGTTCGAATCCAATCGCGCCTACCAGATTTTTCTAAGGAGCGTTGAGCAGTGGTCACCCGAACTTGCACCCGTGTTGGTTTATAAACCAGGTCGAGTTCCGCGGCGTTTGCTTATACGAACGAAAAAAGTGCGGTGAAGACCGCGCTTTTTTTTTTGTCTAGAGAGGATCAGCCCCCATGCCCGTCATCACGCTTCCCGACGGTTCTGTCCGTACTTTCGATCAACCGGTGACGGTGCTGGACGTGGCGCAGTCGATCGGTGATGGGTTGGCGCGTGCAGCGCTGGGCGGCAAGCTTGACGGGGCGCTTGTCGATGTGTCGCACCGAATCGAATCGGATGCGGCGTTCGGTATCGTCACCGCAAAAGACCCCGATGGTCTGGATCTGATTCGTCACTCGACCGCGCATTTGCTGGCGTACGCGGTCAAGGAGCTGTTCCCGGAGGCGCAGGTGACCATCGGGCCGGTGATCGAGAATGGCTTCTACTACGATTTTTCCTACGCGCGTGCCTTTACGCCGGACGATCTGGAAAAAATTGAAAAGCGGATGAAGGAACTCGCCAAGCGCGACATCCCAGTCTCGCGCGAGGTATGGCCGCGCGATAAGGCGGTCGAATTCTTCAAGTCGATTGGCGAGCACTACAAGGCGGAGATCATCGCCTCGATTCCCCAAGGTGAAGACGTTTCGCTTTACCGCGAGGGCGATTTCATCGACTTGTGCCGTGGCCCGCACGTGCCGTCTACCGGCAAGCTCAAGGTGTTCAAGCTGATGAAGGTGGCCGGTGCGTATTGGCGCGGTGACTCGAAAAACGAGATGCTGCAGCGCATTTACGGCACGGCCTGGGCGAACAAGGACGATCAGGCGGCCTACCTCAACATGCTGGAAGAGGCCGAGAAGCGCGATCATCGTCGCCTCGGCAAACAGCTTGACCTCTTTCACCTACAGGACGAAGCGCCGGGCATGGTGTTCTGGCATCCCCATGGCTGGACGCTGTGGCAGCAGGTGGAGCAGTACATGCGCCGAACGCTGGATGCGGCCTGCTACAAGGAAGTCAAAACCCCGCTGATGATGGATCGCGGCCTGTGGGAGCGCTCCGGTCACTGGGAAAACTATCGCGAAAACATGTTCACGACCGAATCGGAAAAGCGCGATTACGCGATCAAGCCGATGAACTGTCCGGGGCATGTCGAGATTTTCAATCACGGTCTTCATTCCTACCGCGATCTGCCGCTGCGCCTCGCCGAATTCGGTTCATGCCACCGCAACGAGCCTTCGGGAGCGCTGCATGGTTTGATGCGGGTGCGCGGTTTCGTGCAGGACGACGCGCATATTTTCTGTACCGAAGATCAGGTGGTCTCGGAAGTCGAATCGTTCAACGCGTTGCTCACCAAGGTGTACGCGGACTTTGGTTTTACCGACATTGCGATCAAGCTGTCTTTGCGGCCAGAACAGCGCGCGGGAACGGACGCGATCTGGGACAAGGCCGAAGAAGGTCTGCGCACGGCCCTGCGCGCGTCGGGAGTGGCGTGGGAAGAGTTGCCCAACGAGGGGGCTTTCTACGGCCCCAAGATCGAGTATCAGATCAAGGACGCGCTCGGACGCTCGTGGCAATGCGGCACGATGCAGCTCGATTTCGTGCTGCCCGAGCGGCTCGATGCCGAGTACGTGACGGAAGGAAACAGCCGCGCGCGGCCGGTCATGTTGCATCGGGCCATTCTCGGATCGCTCGAACGCTTTATCGGCATTCTGATCGAGAATTACGCTGGGAATTTCCCGTTGTGGCTGGCGCCGGTGCAGGCGGTCGTGATGAATATCTCGGACCCGCAATCCGACTATGCGCTGGAGGTGACCCGTCGGCTGCAAAAGGCCGGTTTCAGGGTCGTTCCGGATTTGCGGAACGAAAAAATTACATATAAAATCCGCGAACATAGCGTACGCCGGTTGCCTTATCAAATCGTTGTCGGTGACAAGGAAAAGGCAGCTGGCCTCGTGGCCGTGCGCATCCGGGGTGGTCAGGACCTCGGGCAAATGTCTCTCGATTCGTTGATCGAGCGTTGGCAGCGTGAAGTCGATTCGCGTGCCGGCACGGCCTGATTTTGTTCGGTTTTGGGGAGAGTTGAACCATCGCTCAGGAAAAAAAGCAGCGCGTTAATGATGAAATTACCGTGCCTGAGGTGCGTCTGATCGACGCTGAAGGAGAGCAAGCCGGTATCGTTTCGATACGTAGCGCGCTGGAGGCGGCAGACGAAGCCGGGCTTGATCTGGTGGAAATTGCGCCTTTGGCCACACCGCCAGTGTGCCGGATCATGGACTTTGGCAAGTTCAAGTATCAGACGGCCAAAAAAGCGCATGAGGCCAAGCTCAAGCAGAAGCAGGTTCAGGTCAAGGAAGTCAAGCTGCGGCCCCGTACCGATGAGAACGACTATCAGATCAAGATGCGCAACATCCGGCGCTTTCTTGAAGACGGTGACAAGGTAAAAGTGACGTTGCGGTTTCGGGGTCGGGAAATGGCCCACCAGGAATTCGGGATGCGCCAGCTGGAGCGCATCAAGTCCGATCTTGAGGAAGTTGCCAACGTAGAGCAGATGCCCAAGATGGAAGGTCGGCAGATGGTCATGATCATCGCGCCGACCCGCAAGGGGTCTTAAGGTTTTCCACTTTTGTGGAATGAAAGCGGGGCGCCACGGCGCCTCTTAGACAAGTGGCTGCAGGTTCTAAAAGACGCCTTGCGTTACCTGCCGTCATGACATAACAGGAGCAGTCATGCCCAAGATGAAGACCAAAAGAGGCGCTGCCAAGCGCTTCAAGTTGCGCGCGTCAGGCGGGATCAAGCGCGGTCAAGCCTTCAAGCGTCACATTCTGACCAAGAAGACAACCAAGGTTAAGCGCCACTTGCGTGGCGTGATCGAGGTTCATGAGTCGGACACCAAGAGTGTCCGCGCCATGTTGCCGTACGCCTGATAGGAGAGAACAATGCCCCGAGTCAAACGTGGTGTGACGGCCCATGCCCGTCACAAGAAAGTACTGAGCCAGGCCAAGGGTTACCGCGGTCGCCGCAAGAACGTCTATCGCGTCGCCAAGCAGGCCGTGATGAAGGCGGGTCAATACCAGTATCGCGACCGCCGTCAGCGCAAGCGCCAGTTCCGCGCGCTGTGGATTGCGCGTATCAACGCGGCGTCGCGCGAAGTCGGGCTGACCTACAGCACTTTCATGAATGGTCTGAAAAAGGCGGCGATCGACGTCGACCGCAAAGTGCTGGCCGATCTGGCCGTGTTCGACAAGCCGGCGTTTGCCGCGCTGGCGGATCAGGCCCGGGCCCAACTCGCTGCGTAAGCAGTCGCAGCGTAAAAAAAGGAGGCCTGGCCTCCTTTTTTTTTCTGAATTCACGCACGGCACAGGTTCATGAACGATCTGGATTCTCTCGTACAACAGGCGCAGGCGGATTTCGCCGTCGCCGCAGACCCGACTGCGCTGGATGCCGCCAAGGCCCGGTTCCTGGGCAAGAGCGGAGCGATCACCCAGCAGCTCAAATCGCTCGGACAGCGCTCGCCCGACGAGCGTCGTACGGTGGGCGCCCGCATCAATGCCGCCAAGTCTGACATCGAGTCCTTGCTGGAGGCGCGCCGCGAGGCCTTGCGGGATGAGGCGCTGGCGGCGCAATTGTCGGCCGAAGCATTGGATGTGACTTTGCCGGGGCGTGGCGCCGGCAAGGGCGGGCTGCATCCGGTCAGCCGGACGCTGGAACGGATCGAGGCCTTGTTCCGCTCGATCGGCTTCGAAGTGGCCGACGGTCCGGAAATCGAGTCCGATTTCTTCAACTTCACGGCACTCAACACGCCTGAAAATCACCCCGCGCGATCGATGCACGACACCTTCTATCTCGAAGGCGACGACGCGGTGCTGCTGCGCACCCACACCAGCCCGGTGCAGGTGCGCACGATGCGCGCCCACGTGGCGGCGTTTGGTGACCGCGCGCACATGCCCGAGATTCGGGTGATTATTCCCGGCCGCGTCTATCGGGTGGACTCCGATGCAACCCACTCGCCGATGTTTCATCAGGTCGAAGGACTGTGGGTGGGGGAGAACATCAGCTTTGCGGATCTTAAAGGCGTGATCGCCGATTTTCTGCGCAAATTCTTCGAAACCGACGATTTGCAGGTGCGCTTTCGGCCGTCGTTTTTCCCGTTTACCGAGCCGAGCGCGGAAATCGATGTCGGCTTCATGCATGGCGAGATGAAAGGTCGCTGGCTCGAAATTGCCGGTTGCGGCATGGTTCATCCGAACGTGCTGCGCCACGGCGGCATTGATCCGGAGCGCTACACCGGTTTCGCCTTCGGCATGGGGCCGGATCGCCTCACCATGTTGCGCTACGGCATCAACGATCTGCGCCTTTTCTTCGAAGGCGATTTGCGTTTCCTCAGCCAGTTCAGGTAAGCCACGATGCGATTTTCAGAAAATTGGTTGCGCAGCTTTGTCGATCCTGCGCTCGACAGTGACGCGCTCGGACATCTGATGACCATGGCCGGCCTCGAAGTCGAGGAAGCCGTGCCGGCTGGCGCTCAGTTCTCATCGGTGGTGGTCGGGCACATTCTGTCGACCTCCGCGCATCCCGACGCCGACCGGCTCAAGGTCTGCCAGGTCGATGTCGGCCAGGGCGAGCCGTTGCAGATCGTGTGTGGCGCACCGAATGCGGCGGAGGGCATGAAAGTGCCCTGCGCGCTGGTGGGCGCTTCCTTGCCCGGTTTCGAAATCAAGAAGGCCAAGCTGCGGGGCGTGGCGTCGTTTGGTATGCTGTGCTCGGCGCGCGAGCTGGGTCTGTCGGCGGATGCGAGTGGGCTGTACGCTCTGCCCGCCGACGCGCCGACGGGGGTGGATGTTCGTGCCGTGCTCGACCTCGATGACACCGTGTTCGAGATCAAGCTGACGCCCAATCGCGCCGATTGCCTGAGTCTTGCCGGCGTGGCGCGCGAAGTGGCGGCCTTGACCGATCGTCCTCTGACGATGCCCGATCTCACTGCGGTGCCGCCCACTATCGATGATCGCCGTTCGATCGTGCTCGACGCGCCGCAGGCCTGCCCGCGTTTCTGCGGCCGGATCGTGCGTGGCGTGAATGCCCGGGCCGTCACCCCTGACTGGATGAAGCGCCGCCTGGAGCGTAGCGGCATTCGGTCTATCAGCGCGCTGGTCGACATCACCAACTACGTCATGCTCGAGCTCGGCCAGCCGCTGCACGCCTATGACAATCGTCGGCTCCACGGCGCGGTGCATGCACGTTACCCGCAGCCCGGCGAAAAGCTGCTGCTGCTGAACGAACAAACCATCGCGCTCGACGCCGGCACGCTGCTGATCGCCGACGATGCCACCGTGCTCGGCATGGCCGGCATCATGGGGGGCGAGGAGAGCGGCATTTCGCTCGAGACCACCGATCTGTTCCTCGAAGCGGCCTTTTTCGCACCCGACGCCATTGCCGGTCGCGCGCGCCAGTACGGTTTTTCGTCCGACGCCTCACACCGCTTCGAGCGCGGGGTCGACTTCGACCTGCCGCCGCAGGCCATCGAGCGCGCCACGCGGTTGATCCTGGATATTTGCGGCGGTCAGCCCGGTCCCGTCGAGACCGTCGAATCGAGCGTCGATCTGCCCGCCCGTCCGCCCGTACGCCTTCGTCCTGTGCGGGCACGCCAACTGATTGGGGTCGAACTCGACGATCGCCAAATCGAGCATCTGCTCACTCGAGTGCATCTGGACGTCCGCGCCGAAAGCGACGGTTTCAGCGTGACCCCGCCGTCGTACCGCTTCGATATCGAAATAGAAGAAGATCTGATCGAAGAACTGGTCCGCCTGCACGGCTACGACAACATCCCCGCGCCCGCGCCCAAAGGCAGCCTCGCCATGCTGCCGAGGCCCGAAACGCGGCGTGATCTGTGGCAGGCGCGGCGCCTCGTGGCGGACCGCGATTACCAGGAGGTGGTCACCTACGCCTTCGTCGAAGAGGTCTGGGAGACTGATTTTTGCGGCAATGCGTCCCCCATCCGGCTCGCCAACCCGATTGCCAGCCAGATGAGCGTGATGCGCAGCAGCCTGGTGCCGGGGCTGATCAATGCGCTGCGCGTCAATCGCAAACGCCAGAACAACCGGGTGCGCATTTTTGAAATTGGCCGCTGCTTTGCGCGCGACCCAGCCGCCCAACCAGTGCCGGGTTACCACCAGCCGGTGCGACTGGGCATGCTTGCCGCCGGCAGCCCCTGCGCAGAGCAGTGGGGCGCGGCGGCTCGTAACGTCGATTTCTTTGACCTCAAGGGCGACCTCGAGGCGGTGTTTGCGCCGCTGCCCCTGCGCTTTGAGGCCGCCGCCCACCCGGCCTTGCATCCGGGGCGCAGCGCGCGAATCCTGGCCGGCGATGATCTCATCGGCTTCATCGGCGAAATTCATCCGAAGTGGGTTCAAAAGTATGAACTTGGTGCTGCGCCGGTGGTGTGCGAGGTCGACGCCAGCGCACTTCAAGCGGTCCGTCTGCCGATCTATTCGCCCATCTCACGCCAGCCCGCGGTGATCCGCGACATGGCACTCGTGATGGATCAGAAAATCCCTGTCGCACATGTTCTGGATGCTCTCAACAACGCCGCATCCCCTATCGTAAAAGCGATTGAACTGTTTGATGTATACCAAGGAAAAGGCGTCGATCAGGAAAAAAAGAGCCTTGCTTTCAGGGTGTTAATGCAAGATACTCAACGAACCCTTGAAGACGCCGAGGTGGACGCCGCAGTCGCGGCACTCGTCCAGTGTGCCGAGGCCGAATTTGACGCCAGCCTGCGTGGATAAGGGCGCAATCATGACATTGACAAAAGCCGAACTGGCAGACCTGTTGTTTGAGCAGGTCGGTTTGAACAAGCGCGAAGCAAAGGACATGGTCGAAGGTTTCTTCGAAGAAATTCGTACCGCGCTTGAACGCGGCGAAAGTGTAAAACTGTCGGGTTTTGGCAATTTCCAGCTCCGTGACAAGCCGCAGCGCCCCGGACGCAACCCGAAAACCGGCGAAGAAATCCCGATCACCGCCCGCCGTGTCGTGACCTTTCACGCCAGCCAGAAACTGAAAGCCGCTGTGGAAAGCCTGAGCCATGCAGGAAACGCCTAGCCCCGACGACATCGTTGAGCTGCCGCCGATTCCGGCAAAGCGCTACTTCACGATCGGTGAAGTCAGCGATTTGTGCGGCGTCAAACCGCATGTGCTGCGCTACTGGGAGCAAGAATTTACTCAACTTCGACCGGTCAAGCGGCGCGGCAACCGGCGCTACTACCAGCACCACGAAGTGCTTCTGATCCGCCGCATCCGCGAATTGCTCTACCACGAAGGCTTCACCATCTCCGGCGCCCGCAACCAACTCAACGCCTCAGCCATTCACTCTCACGAAGAAGCCGAAGAGGCTGCCGTTCTGCGCCAGAAAATTGCACATGCACGCCAGGTGTTGAACGAACTGGCAGAAGAATTGAAACGATAGCGCTGGCGGTTTCTGGCCGTTTTGCTATAATTCTCCGCTCGTGTCGGGGCGTAGCGCAGCCTGG
>JAGRFO010000127.1:12008-19448 GCA_020446005.1 Rhodocyclaceae bacterium
TCGAATCCCGCCGCCCCGACCAAAATCAACATCTGGAGTTGACCACTCCGAAGCACTTCAGACTGATAAAAACCCCTTTAAATCAGCCTGTTCCATGAAGCCCGCCCGTAAAACAGGCGGGTTTTTTATTGTCTGGAGTGGTCTGTTTTGGTCGATTACGTGGGACGGGCTCGGGACAGAAATGGCTTTGTCCCATCCTTTTGTCCCAACGCATGGTAAGAAACTTCAGCGGGCCACCATTGGGAATTTTCTATTAAGGTGGGGCCAGCCGGAGGCGTGGCAGAGTTCGGTTCGGTTGAGGACGAGACGCCGATGGGGCATCGTGAGGGGTAGGGTCTGTGCTTCTGAGTTGCGAATTGAGGGTAGGGTGTTGCTACGCAGTGAAAATTGACCGGATTTTGTAGGTAATGCGCGCCGAAAACTGATCAGGATGGCGAAGACGCCAGATGGCGAGACTTCCAGATGCAGGTCGTTGCCATCAGCAAGTCGATAGGTCTTGTCTTTGGGTTTGGCTGCTTGAATTGTTCGGTCTGTAAGCATTTGTCATTTTTGCGGGTAGATTTCTTTGTAGATCGAGTGGTTTTTTCATCTACCCGCAAAATCTACCCGCATTGTGGGTAGATTTCAATGAATCGCTTTAGATTTCTATGAACACTAAACGCCTCAAACGCCTTTATTTTACTGGGTTTTTAGGGCGTTTCTGGATGTCCTTGGAGGGTATTCTGGTGCCCGGAGCGGGGGTCGAACCCGCATAGCCGTGTGGCTGAGGGATTTTAAGTCCCTTGTGTCTACCAGTTTCACCATCCGGGCGGTGTGTGACGGCGGTCAGCGGTTCTCTTCAGGCAGGACGATGTTGACTTCCAGCACTTCGTAGTTGCCCTGCTTTTCGAGCTGCACCTTGATGTCGTCGGGGTTCACCTTGATGTATTTGGTGATCACCTCAATCAGTTCCTTTTGCAGGTCGGGCAGGAAATCCGGGCCCGCGCCGGCGCTGTGCTCGCGCGCGATGATGAGCTGCAGCCGCTCTTTGGCGAGCGCGGCTGTTTTCGGTTTGCTGCCGAACAGCAGGCTGAGCAGCGACATCTCACTTTCCTCCGAACAGGCGCTTGAGGATGTTCGGTTTGTCGTAGGAGACAAAACGCATCGGGCGCTCTTCTTCGAGGAAGCGGGCGACCACGTCGAGGTAGGCGTCGGCCACGTCGGTGCCCTTGAGGTGCACCGCCGGCGAGCCTTGGTTGGAGGCATGCAGGACGGCGTCGGATTCGGGGATGACGCCGATCAGTTCGACCCGCAGCAGTTCCTGCACGTCCTTGTAGGAGAGCATCTCGCCTTCTTCGACCCGCTTGGCGGAGTAGCGGGTGACCAGCAGGTGCTCCTTGACCGGCTCGCGCCCTTCCATGGAGCGGCGCGACTTGCTCTGCAGGATGCCGAGGATGCGGTCGGAGTCGCGTACCGAGGAGACTTCCGGATTCGTGACGATGATGGCTTCGTCGGCAAAGGTGAGCGCCATCACCGCGCCGCGCTCGATGCCGGCGGGCGAATCGCACACGATGTAGTCGAAGCCCATGTGTTCGAGCTCCTTGAGGACCTTTTCGACGCCTTCCTCGGTCAGCGCGTCCTTGTCGCGGGTTTGCGAGGCGGGGAGGATGAACAGGTTCTCGCAGTGCTTGTCCTTGATCAGGGTCTGGGTCAGCTTGGCTTCGCCATTGACGACGTTGATCAGGTCATACACCACGCGGCGCTCGCAGCCCATGATGAGGTCGAGGTTGCGCAGGCCGACGTCGAAGTCGATCACCGCGGTTTTGAAGCCGCGCAAAGCCAGGCCGGAAGAGAAGGCCGCGCTGGTGGTGGTTTTGCCGACGCCGCCTTTGCCGGACGTCACTACGATCACTCGGGTCACGAGATTTTCCTCTGTAAATGGCCGTTCAAATGGATTTGAGCGGCGCAATCGTCAATGTTTGCTGGTCGTCCTGGCCGTGCAGCCAGGCTTGCGCGGGCTTGCCGGCGACGTTCTCTGGAATGCCTTTTTCGAAGGTGCGGTACATGCCGGCGATCGACACCAGCTCCGGGCCGAAGTCGGTCGAAAAGATGCGTGCCCGCGCATCGCCCTGAGCGCCGGCCAGGGCGCGGCCGCGCAAGGGGCCGTAGCAGTGGATGCTGCCGTCGGCGATGACTTCGGCGCCGTGGCTGACCCCGGCGAGCAACACCAGGTCGCCGCCCTTGGCGTAGGCCTGCTGGCCCGAGCGCAGGGGGTGATCGACGATCATGGTGGCGATGCCGGCCGGTGCGGGGGCCGTGGCTGGGGCCGGTTCGGCCGCCAGCGGGGGCGGGGTGAGCTCGGGCGCGCTGGTGTTGATCTCGTCCAGCACCGCCAGGCCGACGCGTCGTGCGCCCTCGGCGAAGGATTCGGGGAGGCCGGTGATGGCCACCGGCTGCAGGCGATAGCGGCGCAACAGGCTGGTGAGCGAGGCCCAGTCAATCGATTCCGGGGCGGCGTCGAGCGCGGAGAAGTCCAGCACCGCGGCCTCGCGACTGAAGAAGTCCGGCATGCCGCCGAGCATGGCGTGCATGGCATCGGCCAGACGCATCGGGTCGGTGTCGCGCAGGCGGGCGGTCATGATGCCCAGGCTGGCGCCCCTGAATTCGATCGGCCGGTTGGAAGCTGCGGAGTCCTTCATGCGGCGTGTGCCCTGTCAAAGCCTGCGAGTTTACTGGCGGGGCGAGCGGGGGGCAACATTCCGTCGGAATTGGAGATGATTTCGTCGTGCACGGCGGGTCAGTGCTGGGTCGGCGGGACGGGCGGGTCGGCGAACAGCGCGGCGACGGCATCGGCGTCGTACCGGTAGGTGTGGTTCGACAGGTCGTCGTGAATCTCGACCACGCCGTGTTCGGCGATGATCGCGTCGAGTTCTTCCCGACCCAGATCGCGCAGCATGGTGTCGATCTTGCCGTGGTCGGCCGGCCAGTGGTGGGTGACCGGGCGGGGGTCGAACAGGCGGACGTCTTCTTCGTGAAACAGTCGGGTGAGCAGGGTGGCCGGGTCGAGCGTGCGCAGCTCGTCGTCGGTGACGGTAGCGGCCAGCTGGGTGATGCGCGCCCAGCCGTCGGGGTCGCGCTGGTCGGCGCCGGGCAGCTTTTGCAGGAACAGGCCGGCGGCGGTGTCGCCGTTGGCGGCTAGCCACAGCGCGGCGGGGTGTTGTTCGGACTGGATCAGAAAGTTTTCGAACACCGCGGCGATGGTGTCCCCTTCGCGCGGGACGTGGCTCTGATACGGCTGCTGGCGGGCGGCGATGTCGAGGGTGAGCAGCATCTGCCCGTCGCCAAGCAACTCCGGCAGGGTGAGCCCGTCGGCACGCTGGCTGGCCTGGGCGTAGCCGCGCAGGTTGAGTGATTCGGTGCAGTCGACCACCAGCAGGGACAGTTCTCCGTGGCCCTTCATCTGAAAAGTGAGCCGGCCCGGCTGCTTGAGCGTGCCGGTGATCATCGTCGTGACCGCGGCCAGCTCGCCAAGCACCTTGCGGACCTGCGGGGTGTAGCGTCGGCCGGTGAGCATGGCGCGCCAAGCGTCGTTGATCTGCACCACCACGCCGCGGATGTCCAAGGCGTCGAACAGGAAGGCCTGGGCGAAGCTGTCGTCGCGCAGCATCAACGCGCCTCGTCGGAGAGCGCGGCGGCGTAGCGTTCGGGCGAAAAACCGACCAGCAGCGCGCCTGTGGCGGTGTCGAGCACCGGCCGCTTGATCAGGCTGGGGTGGGCGCTCATCAGCGCGATGGCGGCCGCGTCGGTGTCGATGCGCTGAGCCTCGGCGGGCAGTTTTCGCCAGGTGGTGCCGCGCGTATTGACCAGCACGCTGCGCTCGGCGCGGGTGAGCCAGTCGGCGAGGGTGGTGGCGTCGATGCCGCTTTTCTTGTAGTCGTGAAACACGTAGGCGACGCCGTGCTGGTCGAGCCAGCCCAGCGCTTTTTTCATGGTGTCGCAGTTGCGGATGCCGTAGATGCGGATCATGCCTTCAGTCCGGAGCAGGGGCGCCATTGTCGCGCAAGCGGCGCAGTGTGCCGCAGGTGATGCACTGCCGCAAGCCTTGCGGGCGCGGGTCGGCTAGACTCAAACACCGATCAATCAACGTGATGCCGCCCCATGGGAGCATGCCTTTTTCGCCTGTGCATGATCGCCACGCTCGCCACGCAGTGCGCGCTGCTGCGAGCCGAGGCGGGCGCTGACGGGTTGCCGCTGGCGCCGGTGCGTGGCGAGCCCAAACCGGCCGAACGCGCTGCGCCGGCCCCGCCGGTGCGGGCCTACGCGATTGACGGTCTGCGCTTTTACTACGCCGGTCGCCAGTTCGTGGTCGACGGGCTGGAAGTCGCCCAGCCCGGCAGCGAGCTGGCCAAACAACGCCTCCAGTTGATGCTCGACGCCGGCGAGTTGAGCGTGGCGCCGGTGGGCGATGTGGAGGGCGAGCTGGTGCCAGCGCGGGTCTTTGTCGACGGCATGGGGTTGCCGACAGCGGAGCACTGAGCGATCTACGCCGTCGACACGCGGGTGTCGATCAGGCTTTGGCGGCCCCACCAGGTGTCGTCCGCGGCCAGCTCGATGCGTTCGCGCACGGCCGCCGCTTCCACGCACAGCATGCGGCGAAAGTCGCGGTCGGGCATGTCGGCCAGTTGCGCCGCGCCGTCCTCCCACGGATTCCAGATCACCGCGTCGGGAAACTGTTCCTGAACGATCAGCAGATGACGGCTGTTGTCGTCGAGCAGCAGCGGGCGGGTGATCGCGTGGTAGATGCGGTCGATCGGGCCGTCGACCGCCAGCGCCGGGTGCGGGTCGCGGTCAATCAAGGTGTTGTCGAGTGCGTTCCGGTAGGGTTTGCCGGCGAGACCGGACAGGAGCGCCAACTCGACCTCGGCGACTCGCAGATAGGTGTGCAGCGCGGCGCTGAAGGCGAAGGCGCGGTAGCCGGTGTTGGTGACCGCCAGTTCGATGTCGAGCCGGTTGGCGCCGACGGCGACGGTGAGTTCGAGCGTGAAGTCGAAAGGCCACAGCGCGCGGGTGGCGTCGTTGCTCGCGGTGGCGAGGGTGAGCATCGCCACGTCGTCGTCGATGCGCTGTTCGGTCAACTGCCACAGGGCGGTGCGTACCAGGCCATGCCTGGGGAGTTTGCCGGTCTGTGCAAACTGCGGAAAGCACACCGGCACTCCGCCGCGAATGGCCATGCTGCCGTCGAAGCAGGCCTGTTCGCTCAGATACAGCCAGGGCTGGCCGCCGGCCGGCTGCCAGTGCAGGAGCTGGCCGCCGCGCAGGCTGAGGATGGCTTGGGCGCCGTCGCGGGTGTCGATGGTGACGGCCGGCTGGCTCTTGAAGCGGGTTTCGGAAATCGTCGCGTACATCGCCGTCAGCCGCCAAGCGCCGGCGCGTCGGGGTGGCGAAAGCAGCCGGTGAGATGGTCATTGACCAGCCCGACCGATTGCATGTAGGCGTAGCAGATGGTCGAGCCGACGAACTTGAAGCCGCGTTTTTTGAGTGCCTTGCTCAGCGCGTCGGAGACCGGCGTGGCGGCGGGCACCTCGGCCAGGGTGGCCGGGCGGTTGATCTGCGCCTGGCCATCGACAAAGGCCCACAGCCAGGGCGCAAAACCGCCTTCGCGCTCGACAAGATCGAGGAAGGCGCGCGCGTTGCCGATGGCGGCACGGATCTTGGCCTGGTTGCGCACGATGCCGGGGTTGGCCATCAGGCGGGCGATGTCGCGCTCGTCGTAGCGCGCCACCAGCTGGGGGTCGAAGCCGTCGAAGGCGGCGCGATAGGCCTCGCGCTTGTAGAGCACGGTGCGCCACGACAGGCCCGCCTGCGCGCCTTCGAGGATCAGCATCTCGAACAGGCGGCGATCGTCGTGCACCGGCACGCCCCATTCCTCGTCGTGGTAGGCGACGTAGCGCGGATCGTCGCCGCACCACGGGCAGCGGCTGCGGGTGTCCGCCACCGTCAGTCCTGCAGGCTGAGCACGCCGAGCTTGACGGTGCTGTCTTCCGGGTCGTTGGAGAGCACGAAGCCGAGGTTCTGCACGAATCGCAGCATCCGCTCGTTGTTGGCGAGGAAGACCCCGTTCATGTAGATCAGGCCGCGGTCGCGCGCGGTCTCGATCAGGACCCCCATCAGCCGGCGCGCCAGGCCGCGGTGCTGCCAGTCGTCCGCCACCACCACCGCGAACTCGCAGGATTCGCCGTCCGGATTGACGGCGTAGCGGCAGACCCCGACTTCGACCTCGACGCCTTCGTCGACAATCGTGGCGACAAAGGCCATCTCGCGGTCGTAGTCGATCTGGGTGAGACGCACCACCATGGCCGGCGGCAGCTCGCGCATGGTGTGCATGAAGCGGAAGTACTTGGTCTCGGCCGACAGATTGCGCACGAACTCGACTTCGAGGTCGGCGTCCTCCGGCTTGATCGGGCGGATCGTCACGTCGGTGCCGTCGGGCTGCTCCCAATGGGTGATGAGGTGCTGCGGATAGGGGTGGATCGCCATGTGGTCATAGCGGTCGGCTGTCGGCGAGATGTTGTCGGCGACGATGCGCGCGTCCACCGCTACCGCGCCGTTCTCGTCGATGATCAGCGGGTTGATGTCCAGCTCGGTAATCCACGGCAGCTCGCAGACCATTTCGGAGACGCGCAACAGCACCAGTTCGAGTGCCTCCATGTTGACCGGCGGCATGTTGCGGAATTCGCCCAGGTAGGAGGCCACGCGGGTGGAGCGGATCAGGTCATGGGCGAGATAGCTGTTGAGCGGGGGCAGGGCGATGGCGCGGTCTTTTTGCACTTCGACGCGGGTGCCGCCTTCGCCGAAGGTGATCACCGGGCCGAACACCGGGTCGCGGGTCACGCCCACCATCAGCTCGCGGCCGTTGGGCTTGCGCACCATCGGTTCGATGGCCACGCCGTTGATGGCGGCGTTGGGGTGGGCGCGGCGGACGCCTTCGAGGATTTCCTGATAGGCGCTGCGCACCGCGGCGAGGCTGGTGAGGTTGAGGCGCACGCCGCCAACGTCGGACTTGTGGGTCACGTCGAGCGAGTCGATCTTCATCGCCACCGGCAGGCCCAGTTCCTCGGCCAGCACCATCGCTTCGGTGGCGGATCGGGCGACCACGGTCTGCGCGATGGGAATCCGGAAGGCCGCCAGAATGGCCTTCGACTCCATCTCGTTGAGCACCTTGCGGCGCTCGTTGAGGGCGGTTTCGATCACCAGCCGCGCGCTCTCGATGGACGGCGGGTTGAGTTCGGTGAGCGAGGCCGGGGTCTGCGCCAGCAGCTTCTGGTTGCGATAGTAGTTGGAGATGTGGCTGAACAGCTCGACCGCCGGTTCGGGGGTGCGGAAGGTGGGAATGCCGGCGGCCTCGAACAGCTTGCGCGCCGGGGTCACCATCTCCTCGCCCATGAAGCAGGTCACCAGCGG
>JAGRFO010000128.1:0-1453 GCA_020446005.1 Rhodocyclaceae bacterium
CTGCACCTGCCCGACGACGAAACCGGCGACTGCCAGCTGTTCACCCGCCGCCTCGCCGAGCTGGCCGCCGCGCAAGGGGTGGATTTTGTCTTCAACCGTGGCATCGACGGGCTCGACCTCGCCGGTGGCCGCATCACCGGCGTGCGGACGGGCGGCGAAACCCTGCGCGCCGACAAGTACGTGCTCGCGCTGGGCAGCTACAGCCGCGCGCTGCTCGCCCCGCTGGGCCTGAAGATTCCGGTCTATCCGGTAAAGGGCTACTCGCTCACCGTGCCGCTTGCCGAGCCCGACGCGGCGCCGCTGTCGACCGTGCTCGACGAAAGTTACAAGGTGGCCGTCACCCGCTTCGACACCCGCATCCGGGTCGGCGGCATGGCCGAGCTGGGCGGCTTCGACCTGCGCCTCAACCCGCGCCGCCGGGCAACCCTGGAGAAGGTGGTGAACGAACTGTTCCCCGGTTGCGGCAAGGTGGCCGAGGCCGAGTTCTGGACCGGCCTGCGGCCGATGACGCCGGACTCGACCCCGATCGTCGGCCCGACCCCGATCCCCAACCTGTTCCTCAACACCGGCCACGGCACCCTGGGGTGGACGATGGCCTGCGGTTCCGGCAAGCTCGTGGCCGATCTGGTGGCCGAGCGCCGCCCCGAAATTGCCACCGAGGGCCTGTTCATGGATCGCTACCAACGCCCCGCTCGCGCCGCCGCCGGCGCGCTGTGCAGCCCCCGCCGGAGGCCCGGTTGAGCCGACCCGCCCGCGCCCGCATCGATCTGGCCGCGCTGCGCCACAACTACCGGCTGGCGCGCGCCCGGCATGGCGGGCGCGTACTGGCGGTGATCAAGGCCGACGCCTACGGCCACGGCGCGGTGCGCTGTGCGCAGGCACTCGCCGGCGAGGCCGACGCCTTCGCGGTGGCGGTAGTCGAAGAGGCGCTGGCCTTGCGCGCGGCCGGCATCCGCCATCCCATCCTGGTGCTCGAAGGCGCCTTCGACCGCGACGACATCGCCGCCGCCGCAACCCACGACCTGTGGCTGACGGTGCACCAGCCGGCGCAGATCGAGCTGCTCGCCCACCGCCTGCCTACCGCGCCCTTGCAGGTGTGGCTGAAAATGGACAGCGGCATGCACCGCGCCGGCATCGCGCCGCCGGATTTTGCCGCCGCGCATGCTCGCCTGAGCGCCCTCGAGGGGATCAGCGTAACGACACTGATGAGCCATTTCGCGCGCGCCGACGAGCCGGACTGCGACGCCACCGCGCGCCAGATCGCGACTTTCGACGCGGCGGCCGGGGCGCTGCCCGGCGCACGCAGCCTGTGCAATTCGGCCGGCATTCTGGGCTGGCCGGCGGCACATCGCGACTGGGCGCGGGCCGGCATCATGCTCTACGGCGCCGACCCGATGCCCGCCGGCGACGCCCCGCTGCAACCGGTGATGACGCTCTCCAGCGCGATCATGGG
>JAGRFO010000128.1:1646-4371 GCA_020446005.1 Rhodocyclaceae bacterium
GTCGACCTGAGCGATCTGCCCGAGGCCGGCATCGGCGCGCCGGTGGAGCTGTGGGGCCCCACGGTGTCGGTCAACGCCGTCGCCCAGGCCGCCGGCACGATTGCCTACGAGCTGCTGTGCAACGTCAAGCGGGTAGCGCGCCAGATCGACGACACGCCACCCGCCTGACGCTGCCGGCCAGGCTCAGCGGCAGAGCACGTCGTCGCGGATCGACGCTGCAATGCCGGCCACTTCGCCGATCAGGTCGGCGCCAACACGCAGCTCGGTGAGCGTGGTCGCGAGGTTTTCGACCACCGCGTCGAAGTGCACGTCGGTCAACCCGAGCTTGTCGACCAACGGCTGGTGCGCCTCGCGCATGCCGCGCCCGTTGTAGCCGGGCTGGCCACCGAAGGCGTAGGTGAGGAAGCTTTTCTGGTGCTGGCGCTGCTTGGCCATGTCGGTGTTCACGAAGAAGTGCTTGATCCGCTCATCGGCCAGCACCTTGTCGTAAAACTTCTCCACCGCCGCGTCCACGGCCGGCGCGCCGCCGATTCTTTCGTACAGTGTGCTCATGGGCTCAATCGCTCCTTGTGAATCAAGATTAACATCCCGCCGGTCGCGGCCGGCGTCGCCGCATGCCTGTAGCGAGGGCCATGCCAGCCGGGATAAGTTTTTGATTCGCATCATTTTCAAGCCCCCAACCCGGCGAGGATGCTTGCCTCGTGCGATGTCCATGCACGTTCGCGGTGCGCGCCGATGGAGGAGTCCATGCGCCTGATCCTGACTGTCTCCCTGCTCCTGCTCGCGCCGGGCCCGAGCGCCGCCGAGTTGCCCAAGGGACAGTGCATCGCCCCGGCGGCCGGGCACGACCTGTCGGGCTGTGACTTTTCCGGCCGCGACCTGTCGGGGCTTGATCTGTCGGGCGCGCAGTTCGACAACGCGCGCTTCGTCGGCGCCCGGCTCAACGGCACCCGACTCACCGGCACCAACGCCCGCTGGGCCAACTTCACCGGCGCCCAGCTCAAATCCGCCGATCTGCAGTCCGCCGACCTGTTCCACACAGTCTTCGACGCAGCCGACCTCTCCGGCGCCAATCTGCGCCACGCCAACCTGTTCGGTGCCAATCTGATCGGCACGCGGGCGCGCAATGCCGACTTCAGCGGCGCCTTTCTCAAAGACCTGATGATGCCCGAGGCCGACGCCAGCGGCGCCCGCTTTGTCGGCTGCAACGCCCTGCGCGCGGTGCTCAGCGACACCCTGCTGGCAGGGGCCGACCTGTCGGACGCCAACTTCACCGGGGCCAACGGCGAGGGCGCCGACTTCAGCCAGGCCCGGCTGGTCAACACCCGCCTGGGCGGCGCCTCGCTGCGCGCCGCGCGCTTTCGCGAGGCGGAGCTCAAGGGGGCAGACTTCTCCCACGCCAGCCTGCGCCAGAGTGATTTTGGGGCGGCGCGCAACGTGCCCGCGCTGGTCGAGGAGTTGCTGATCACCCCCCACCTCGGCCTGCCACGCGAATAGCCCACTTCGCCCAGAACGGGCGATGCGCCAAGTCTTAATCTGCGTCAAACCGCCGCAGATGCACCCCGGCGATACTCCTGCGACCCCTTTTGGACCGCCACCATCGATGCGATTGCTCCGGGCATGCCTGCTCCTTCCTCTCGCCAGTCTGTGCCTGCTCGCACAGGCCGCCGCGCCCGATCTTGAGACCGGCAAGGCGATCAACGGCACCTGCGCCGCCTGTCATGGCGCCGACGGCAAGGGCGGCAAGCACGGCGAATATCCGCGCCTGGCCGGCCAGCACGCCAAGTACATCGAATACACCCTCAAGAGCTTCCGGTCGCGCGAGCGGGTCAACATCCCGATGTTTCCCTACACCCAGGAACGCGAGCTGTCGGACCAGGACATCATCGACGTCGCCGCCTATCTGGCCGCCATCGAACTGCCCACCACCCTGCCCAAGTTCAAGGACAGCGACGACGCCCTCACCCGCCTCACCGCGGTCCAGCGGGTGATGCTGATCCCGCGCGTCGACGGCGACATCGACGCCGGCAAAACGGTGTATCAAGCGCGCTGCGCCACCTGCCACGGCGACACCGGGCGCGGCAAGCGGCTGATCCCGATGATCACCGGCCAGTACCCCACCTACCTGATGCGCCAGATGGAACTGTTCCGCGCCGGCGAACGCCCCCACGACGAGGAAAAAGCCGGCGAGGGCGCGCTCAAGGACCTCGCCCCCGAGGCGCTGCAGAACATCCTGGCCTATCTCACCACCTTGCAGAACCTGAAGGACCCGGAATGAAAACCGCCATCCACGTCATCATCCTGCTCACCCTCTCGGCGGTGTTTTCCTTCTCCCGCGCCGACAGCGCCGAAGGCGACGCCGCCATCGGCGCGCTGGGCGAAGCCAACGGCATCGCGCTGGCCTGCAAGCTCACCGGTAACGTGGCGCGCATCAAGGCGATGATGATCGACACCGTGCCCAAGACCCGCGCCAACGGCGCATTGTTCGAACAGGCCACCAACGACGCCTTCCTGAGTCAGCACCAGGGCAACGCCTGCCCGGCCGAGGCCGACATGGGCGCGCGCGTCGATGGCCTCGAAGCCCGCCTGCGCGCCCACTTCAAGCCGTGAGCCGCCGCCTCGCCGCCGCGCTGTGGCTGGCCCTGTGGAGCCTCCTCGCCAGCGCCGCTGACGACCCGGCCGAGCGCCTCAACCCGCGCTACCTGCTGATGGATGCCAAGGGCCG
>JAGRFO010000129.1 GCA_020446005.1 Rhodocyclaceae bacterium
TCGGCCACCGGCGAGGAGATGTGCCCGTCGGCCTTGACCTCGGCGTAGTCGCGCACCCGGCGCAGCAGGCGGTTGGCGATGCGCGGGGTGCCGCGGGCGCGGCGGGCGATCTCGAAGGCGCCGGCGTCGTCGATGTCCACGTTGAGCAGCCCGGCCGAGCGGCTGACGATGGTGCCCAGCTCCTGCGGGGTGTAGAACTCCAGCCGCGACACGATGCCGAAGCGGTCGCGCAGCGGGTTGGTGAGCATGCCGGCGCGGGTGGTGGCGCCGACCAGGGTGAAGGGCGGCAGGTCGAGCTTGACCGAGCGCGCCGCCGGGCCTTCGCCGATCATGATGTCGATCTGGAAGTCTTCCAGCGCCGGGTAGAGGATCTCCTCCACCACCGGCGAGAGGCGGTGGATCTCGTCGATGAACAGCACGTCGTGCGGTTCGAGATTGGTCAGGAGCGCGGCCAGATCGCCGGCGCGCTCCAGTACCGGGCCGGAGGTCTGGCGCAGATTGACGCCCATCTCGTGGGCGACGATGTGCGCCAGCGTGGTCTTGCCCAGCCCCGGCGGGCCGAACAGCAGCACGTGGTCGAGCGCCTCGCCACGCTTGCGCGCGGCGGAGACGAAAATCTCCAGCTGCTCGCGGATCTTGTGCTGCCCCACGTAGTCCGCCAGCCGCTTGGGGCGCAGCGCGCGCTCGATGGCGTCTTCCTGCGTGCCGGCGGTCTGAGGCGCGATCAGGCGCTCGCTGCTGCCGTGGAGGGTGTCGATCTCGATCATGCGGGCAGTGTAACGGATGAGCGCGCGATTGCCTGCGGATAGACGGCGTTTTGCTCGCCGGCGCCCATCAGGCCTTGGCGAGCAGCTTGAGCGCCTCGCGGATGCCGGCGGCGACGTCGATGTCGGCGGCCAGATCCTTCATCGCGCGGGCCGCTTCGCGCTCGTTGTAGCCCAGCGCCAGCAAGGCGTTGAGGATGTCGCCGTGGGCGCTGTCGGGGGCTGCGGTGGGCGGCGCGGCGAGGCTCGCGGCGGCATGCGGCAGCGCCTGGGCGAGCTTGTCCTTGAGCTCCAGCAGCAGGCGCTCGGCGGTCTTCTTGCCGATGCCGGGCACCTTGATGATGCGTCCCGCTTCCTGCAGGGCGATGGCCTGGATCAGTTCGCCCACCGACAGGCCGGAGAGCACCGCCAGCGCGGTGCGCGCGCCAATGCCGGAGACCCGGATGAGCTGGCGAAAGACGCTGCGTTCTTCGTCGGTGGCGAAGCCGTAGAGGAAGTGGCCGTCCTCGCGCACCGCCAGGTGGGTGTGCAGGGTGACCGGCTGGCCGACGGCGGGGAGGGGGTAGAAAGTGCTCATCGGCACATCGATTTCGTAGCCGACCCCGCCCACGTCAAGGAGGATGCGCGGGGGGGTCTTTTCGAGCAGGGTGCCGTGCAGGCGTCCGATCATCGGCGGCCTCAGAAGTCGGTGGCCTGGAAGGCCGGCAGCGCTTCGGCGGCGACGGACAGCGTTGCCAGCCGCGGACAGTCGAGCGCGGCAATCGCATCGGGCACCACGTGGCCGGCAAAGCGCCAGGCGATCGCGGCGGTCACGTCGGCGTGGCACAGGCGGTTGTCGTCGCACAGCCAGCGGGTGCTGCCGATGTTCTCTTCGAGCATCACGAAGGACGCGCGCAACTGGTTGGAGACGCGGTTGATCCACTCCTGCCAGCGCAGCGCGGCCGGGCGCATGGCCAGTTCGTAGTAGAGCTGGACGGACTTGTCGCAGGCCGCCAGCGCGATGCTGGTGAGGCGGTCGTTGCGGCCGCGCAGGTCGGGGTCGGTGGGGGTCAGGCGCTTGGCCGGGGCGGCGAGCGATTCGAGGTACTGGACGATCAGCTGGCTGTCGACCATCAGCGTGCCGTCGTCGAACAGCAGGGTGGGTGCCTTGACCAGCGGGTTGATGCTGCGGAACTGCTCGACATCGCGAAACACCGACAGCGCCTCGTGATCGACCGCCAGATTCATGAGATGGGCGGAGACCACGGTGCGACGCACATAGGGCGAGTCGAGCATGCCGATGAGTTTCATGGTGTCGGGGGCGCAATCAAACGGGCGTTTATTGGCGCGTGAACCGGGCGGCGATGTCAAGCAAACTCGGCGCGATGGCGACGCCGGCGGCGCGCAGGTCGTCGGCCGGAGCCACCAGGTCGGGCACCATCACCACCGCCATGCCGGCGGCGCGGGCGGCGCGCACGCCGGCGTTGGAGT
>JAGRFO010000130.1 GCA_020446005.1 Rhodocyclaceae bacterium
AGGCCGGCGCTGGCCGCTTCGAGCAGCATCCCCAGATCGTTGAACACCGCGCCGCGCGCCGGCTCCGGGAGGCTCAGCCCGGCGGCCTGAAACCAGGGCGTCCACGGCAGCAGCGGCGAGCGCAGCAGCGTCGCCCCGGCGAGGTCTTCGGCGCGCTGCACGCCCTGCTCGGCGAGGAAGGCCGGCGCGGCGAGCGGGCCGAGCACATCCTCGAACAGGCAGTGCGCGATGCCGGCCAGGTCCTTGCCGGTGCTCCAGCAAATCGCCACATCGGCGGGCTCGGCGACCGCCCCATTGACCGGATTGGCGACATGCACTTCAAGATCGAGATCGTCGCGGCTGCGCATGAAGGCCGGCAGACGCGGCATCAACAACTGGCGGGCAAAGGTGGGCGGGGCCGACACCCGCAGACGCACCCGACCTTCGCCCTGCGGGCGCGTCGGGTGAGCCAGCGCGACGAAGGCTTCGCTGACCCGCGCCAGATACATCCGCCCGGCGGTGGTCAGGCACACCCCGGTGGAGTTGCGCTCGAACAGGCGCACCCCGAGCTGCGCTTCGAGCTGGCGGATGCGGTGGCTGACCGCACTGGGGGTAACGCACAACTCGTCGGCCGCCGGCGCGAAACCGCCCAGCCGCGCGGCGGCCTCGAAGGCGGCCAGCGCGTGCATGGGCGGCACGCGGCGAAACAGCGGTTCGGTGCTCATGACGTCTCCCGGTGAGGCGGTCGCGTCATTGCACCACATTTTGCCCGCGGCTTACGACTTGGGCAGCCGCCCCATCAGGTAGAAGGCCTCGTTCGGCGGGGTGCCGGTGAGGTGCACCAGACGGTTGCTCATGGCGAAAAAGGCGGTGATCGCGCCAATGTCCCAGATCGCCTCGTCGTCGAAGCCGTGCGCGCGCAGCGCCGCCAGATCGGCGTCTTCGACCTCGCCGCCGCGCGTCGACAGCTTCATCGCGAAGTCGAGCATCGCGCGCTGGCGCGGGGTGATTTCGGCCTTGCGATGGTTGGTGGCGAGCTGGTCGGCCACGCGCGGGTTCTTGGCGCGGATGCGCAGCACCGCGCCGTGCGCGACCACGCAGTACAGGCAGTGGCCGGCGCCGGAGGTGGCGACCACGATCATCTCGCGCTCGGCTTTGCTGAGGCCGGCATCCTTTTCCATGAGCGCGTCGTGGTAGTCGAAAAAGGCGCGGAACTCGGCCGGCCGGTGGGCCAGCATCAGGAACACGTTGGGCACGAAACCGGCCTTCTCCTGCACGGCGAGAATGCGCTCGCGCACATCGTCGGGCAGCTCGGCCAACTCGGGCACCGGGAAGCGGCTGATGAATTCAGACATGATGGACTCTCCCTTGCGCGGCGGCCGGACGCACCGGCCACCGCGGCGTTGTTCAGCGGTTGATGTCGACGATGACCCGGCCGCGAACCTTGCCCTCAAGCAACTGCCCGGCCACCGCAATCGCCTCGCTGAGGCCGATCTCGCGGCTGATCATTTCGAGCTTGGAAGCGTCCAGATCGCGCGCGAGGCGATTCCATGCCGCGATGCGCTCGTCGCGCGGACACATCACGCTGTCGACGCCGGCCAGCGTCACGCCGCGCAGGATGAACGGGGCAACCGTCGCCGGGAAGTCCATGCCGCCGGCCAGCCCGCAGGCCGCCACCACGCCGCGGTACTTCATCTGCGAGCAGACGTTGGCCAGGGTGTGGCTGCCGACGACATCGATCGCGCCGGCCCAGCGCTCCTTGGCGATCGGCTTGGCCGGCTGCGAGAAGGCGGCGCGATCGAGCACCTCGCTGGCGCCCAGCTCCTTGAGGAAGTCGGTCTCCTCCGGCCGCCCGCTGACGGCGACGACGGTGTAACCGAGCTTGCTCAGCACCGAGACCGCCACGCTGCCGACCCCACCGGCGGCGCCGGTGACCAGCACCTCGCCCTGGTCCGGCGTCACTCCATGGCGTTCGAGCGCCATCACGCACAGCATGGCGGTGAACCCGGCGGTGCCGATGGCCATCGCCTGGGTCGGCGTGAAGGCCGCCGGCAGCGGCACCAGCCATTCGCCCTTCAGGCGCGCCTTCTCGGCGAGGCCGCCCGGATGCACCTCGCCGACCCCCCAGCCGGTATGCACCACGGCGTCGCCGACCTTGTAGTCCGCGCTTTCGCTATGCTCGACGGTGCCCACCAGGTCGATGCCCGGCACCATCGGAAACCGGCGCACCACCGGCCCCTTGCCGGTAATCGCCAGCCCGTCCTTGTAGTTCAGGGTGGAGTGGCTGACCCGCACCGTCACGTCGCCCTCGGGCAGCGCCGAATCGTCCTGCTGACGCAGTTCGGCGCGATAGCCGGCGTCGTCCTTCTCGATCACGATGGCCTTGTACATGTTTTCTCCTTAACTGATTCGTTCTAGACCGATCGTCTAGAGCAATGACAAAAAAATGGCGCTCAAGCTCGCAGCGCCTTGATGAATTCATCCGCAAACAAATGCAGCGGCGTCGCCGCCCGCACCAGCTTGGCACGCAGCACCGCGCCCTCCCAGCCGGTCCAGAAAAACGCCGCCATGCGCGCGCAGTCTACCCCCGCGCCGATCTCGCCCGCCGCCTGCGCCGCCGCCAGACAGCGCGCGACGCGCCGCTCCCAGTCCGCAAACACCGCTTCGAGCTGCGCCCGATACGCCTCCGGCAGGCTCGCCATCTCCTGCCCGAGGTTGCCGATCAGGCAGCCACGGCGGAAATCGAAACGCGCCATCCCCGCCGCCGCGTCGTCCACAAACGCCTGCAACCGCGCCAGCGGCGGCCGGGAGGTATCGTCGAGCGCGGCGTCGATCTTGCGCGCGAAGTAGTCGGCATAGGCCGCGATCACCTCGCGGCCAAAGGCTTCCTTGCTGTCGAAGTAGTGATAGAACGAGCCCTTGGGTACCCCGACCTGACGCAGCACCGAGTCGATCCCGGTGGCCGAAAAACCCTTCTCCGTCAGCACCGCCATGCCACAGCGCACCAGCGCCTGACGGGTGTCGAACTGGTCGTCAAAACGCTTCGGCGGGCGGCCGCGACGGCGGACGGGGGTTGTCATGTCGTTCATGCAACAATTATTAGACCGATCGTCTATTAAATCAAGTTTTTTTGTTGCCGCCGCGCCGCTACCCGCCCGCACCACTGAAAAACCGCCCCCGCAGCGCCTCCAGCCCTAGCGTGCCGATGAGTGCGTCGAGCCGTTCGGCGGCGCGCTGGCCGGGCCGGTTTTTGTCGGTGGCGATGATCAGCTCGTTCTTCATCGAATGCTCCCAGCCGACCAGTTCGGTCACGCTGACCTGATAGCCGTGGCTCTCCAGTTGCAGGCAGCGCAGCACGTTGGTGGCGTGGCTGCCGAATTCGCGGGTGTGGATGGGGTGGCGCCACAGTTCGGCGAGGCTGTGCCGGAGCGCGCTCTGCTTGGTCTTGCGCAGTTCGGCGGCCACCTCGGCCTGGCAGCAGGGGGCCAGCACGATGAAGCGGGCGCGCTTGTCGAGGGCGAAGCGGATGGCGTCGTCGGTGGCGGTATCGCAGGCGTGCAGCGCGGTCACCACATCGATGCGCGTAGGCAGGCGATCGGAGTCAATCGCGTCGGCCACCGACAGGTTGTAGAAGCGCATGCCAGCGGAAAAGCCGAGCTTATCGGCCAGCCGACGCGAGCTGCTGACCAGCGCTTCTCGCGTTTCGACGCCGAAGATCTTCCCCGCCGGCGCCCGCGACTTGAAGAACAGATCGTAGAGGATGAAGCCGAGATAGGACTTGCCGGCACCGTGGTCGACCAGCTGCACGTCCGGCCGCTCGGCCAGCGCCTCGAGCAGCAGCGGCTCGATGAACTGGTAGAGATGGTAGACCTGCTTGAGCTTGCGCCGGCTGTCCTGATTGAGCTTGCCGTCGCGGGTGAGGATGTGCAGTTGCTTGAGCAGTTCGATGGACTGATCGGGGCGAATTTCGGGATGGGCTGACATGGCGCGACCGGGCGGGCAAGGAATCCGATTCTAGCGCGCCGGCGGGGTGACCACGGCCAGCGCATCCGCCACATCCTGTCGCGGAGGGCGGGTGCAATCCTGTATCTTGCTATGCCAGCGGCACGGCATCGGACGGACAGAACGGGGAGAAGGACATGAATCGGCAATTTTTTGGGTGGCTCATCGTGGCCGGCGGTCTGCTCGCGGGCTGCACCTCCAACGCCCCCGTCAAGCAGCCGCCGGTCGCCACGGTGATCAGCACCCAGGCCAGCGCCGGCCCGCTGCCCGTGGCCGACGCGCAGGTGCTCACCGACAACGACGCCGCCTTTGCCGCCAAGCTGCGACAGGTCGAAAGCGCCCGGGAAAGCCTCGATCTGGCCTATTACATTTTCGATGACGACTACAGCACCGCGGCGCTCAGCCAGGCGCTGATCGATGCGGCCGGGCGCGGCGTGCGGGTGCGCCTGCTGGTCGATTACTTCAGCGCCTACAAGGATCTGGACCGCTTCAGCTGGCTGGAGCAGCAAGGCGGCGGGCGGATCGCGGTGCGCCTCTACAACCGGCCGACGCGCGAGATCATCAAGGACGCCGCCTTCCTCACCCTGAGCTGCGCCGACGTCGGCGTGCCGGGCAAGGCCTGCGACGCGCAGAAGCTGAACGCGGTCGACAGCCACTTCGCGGCCGATGCCGACGCGGCCTTCACCAACCGCAGCCTGGCCGGCTCCGGCCTGTTCCTCTCCGGCCTCTACGGCAAGCATCCGCAGGTCATGGCTTATGCCATCAGCCGCGGGCAGGACATCGACGCCGAGGCGCTGAGCAGCGGCGCGGCCTCGGCCGACAGTGAGCGCAGCGAGCAGCTCAAGGCGCTTGGCAAGCTGTTCTTCAAAGCGCGTTACATCGGCGGGGCGGAAGGGCTGGCCGCCAAGATCAAGCTCGCGGTGGTGCGTCAGACCATTGGCGAGACGGTCAATCCGGTGTTCGACGCCCTCAACAGCTACCTGCCGCTATCGCGCCAGAACAACGCCCCGGCGCGCAGGGACTGGGACTACCTGACCGAATTCCTGCACCACAAATTCCTGCTCGCCGACCGCCGCACCCTGATCCTGGGCGGGCGCAACATGGCCGACGCCTACCACATGCGGCCGGGCCCGCTGGCCGACAAATACATTTTCATGGACACCGACGTGGCCCTGCCGCTGCGCGCCGACGCGCCGGCGCTGGCGGCGAGCTTCGACCGCCTGTGGAACCTGCAGGCGATGGTCGCGCCGCTGGCCGAGGTCCGACAGCACGCCCCCAATGACCTGCTGATGAACTTCAAGGTGCTGACCGCCGCACAAGCGGCCTGCGACGCCGGCCGCGACACCGCCTGCGTCGACCGCTACGTGGAGCGTCACTTCGTCCCGCTGGAGGCGCGCATGGCGGCGGTCGGGGACGCGCACCACGCGCAACTGCAACGCCACGCCGCGGACTACCAGCCCGCCCCAACCGGCACCCCGCTGGCGGTCGACCCCGGCGCCGAGATCTTTTACTTCGAGAACCTGCCCTTCGCCGACGGCAAGCGCGTGTATGGCGCGCGCCACAACCAGGCCGCCGCCTCCGCCAAGCACATCCAGGCGCTGTGGCGCGCCGCGCTGCAGGCGGTCTGCGCGCAGGCGGATGGCGCGCCGCGCCAGATCCTGCTTCACAACGCCTACCTGTTCCTGCCCGCCAACCTGCTGCACGACATCGCCGCCGCCCTCGACGGCAGCCGCCCGTGCCGCGGCGTGACCCTCACGCTGCTCACCAACTCGCTCGCCACCACCGACCTCAACGTGGTCAACCTGCTCGCCGTCTGGCAGCTCAAGGCGCTCGCCGACCACCTGCGCGAGGCCGGCCCCAGCGACCAGGCCGCCACCCTGCGCTATCTGGAATACCGCCCGCGCGACGGCGGCAACTTCTCGCTTCACTCGAAGGTGATGGTGTTCGGCGCTGACATCTTCATCGGCTCGTCGAATGCCGATCTGCGCAGCTTCATGATGGACAGCAACAACGGGGTGTTCATCCGCCAGGCCCCCGAGCTGGTGGCGGCCTACACCCGCCAGATCGAAGCGCTCATCGCCACCCCCGGCCGCATCGCCGACGACACCGCCCAGCTCGGCCGCGACCAGACCCAACTGGGCATCGAGATGAACCAGCTCATCGACCAGCTCCTCGCCCGTTACGCCGGCCCGGACCGACTCTCGGCCACCCAGCAGCGCGACCTCAAGACGCGCATGCAGGCGACCACCCAAGAGGTGTACGCCCTGTCGCGCCGGATCATGGCGGGTGATCGCGCCGCGGCCGATCAATTCAATGCGCTGTTCAAAGGCATCTGAGCGGCCCGGCAGCCGCGCCCGCGCACGCCCGCGCGCAGTCGGCTAACATGTGCGCCGACTTTCCCTGCGACCGAGGCCTCCGATGAAAAAAACCCTTCTGGGCGCGCTTGCGCTAGCAAGCTGCACGCTGATCGCCCATGCCGCCGACCCCGACCCGGCGCTCTCCTCCAAGACCCAGCAGCTGGGGTACAGCATCGGCCTGCAGATGGGCGCCTCGCTCCGCCAGAGCGGGATGGCGGCGGACATGGATGCGCTGGTGCTCGGCCTCAAGGATGCGCTGAGCGGCCGCGAGCCGCGCATGAGCGCCAGCGCGGTGCGCGAGGCGATCCTCATCGGCAAGACCGAGGCGGACCAGCGCCATGCCGGTCAAGCCGCGGCCAATCTGCACGCCGGCGAGCGTTTTCTGGCCGACAACGGCAAGCAGCCCGGCGTGATCACCACCGCCAGCGGCCTGCAGTACAAGGTGCTGACCGCCGGCACGGGCCGCAAACCGACGCTCGACAGCCAGGTGACCACCCACTACACCGGCACCCTGCGCGACGGCACCGAGTTCGACAGCTCGCGGGCGCGCGGCGCACCGGCGACCTTCACGGTCAACGGAGTGATCGAGGGCTGGAAAGAGGCGCTGCCGCTGATGTCCGAAGGCGCGCGCTGGCTGCTCTACATTCCGTCGAACCTGGCCTACGCGTCAGAGGGCGTCGGGCGGATCGGCCCCAACGAGGTGCTGATCTTCGACGTGGAACTGCTCAAGGTGGAGTAAGCGGGGCGGTTCAGCGCCGCCCCAGCCAGCGCGCCACCAGCTGGTCGAATTCGTCGAGGTCGAAAGGCTTGCTGATGTAGTCGTCCATGCCGGCGGC
>JAGRFO010000131.1 GCA_020446005.1 Rhodocyclaceae bacterium
CCGGCTGCACCGCCGGCATCAGCACCTCGATCGCCCCCGCGCGGTTCATTTCCTCGCGCACGATGCCCTCCACCTTGCGCAGCGCCCGCAGCCCCATCGGCATCCAGGAATAAATGCCCGCCGCGGTCTTCTTGATCAGCCCGGCGCGCAGCATCAGCTTCTGGCTGGTGACTTCGGCGTCGGCGGGCGCTTCCTTGAGGGTGGAGATGAAGTAGTGCGAGGCGCGCATGGTGTTTGTTCCGCTGGAAAGAGTCGTTTCGAAAGGCGCAATTCTACCGCAGCGTCCGGCCTCGCCACGGCCGGCTTTCCATGCCTCCGGAAGTGTGAAAAAATCAACAGCAACTCAGACAATCAAAGGTTTCATCATGCTCGATCGTGAAGGCTTCCGCCCGAACGTCGGCATCATTCTGGTCAACCAGCGCAACGAGGTTTTTTGGGGCAAACGGATTCGTGAGCATTCCTGGCAGTTTCCGCAGGGTGGCATCAAGCACGGCGAGACGCCGGAGCAGGCCATGTACCGCGAGCTTCACGAAGAAGTCGGACTGCGCCCCGAGCACGTCAAGATCCTTGGAAGGACGCGCGGCTGGCTCAGATATGAGGTGCCCAAGCATTGGATCAAGCGCCAATGGAGAGATACCTACCGTGGCCAGAAGCAGATCTGGTTCCTGCTGCGTCTGGTCGGCCGCGACTGCGATGTGAGCCTGCGGGCCTGCAGTCACCCTGAGTTCGACGCCTGGCGCTGGAGCCAGTACTGGGTGCCGCTCGACACGGTCATCGACTTCAAGCGCAATGTCTACCAGCAAGCCCTCAAGGAATTGTCGGGGCTGTTGTTTCGGGTGCATCGCTCGGCGCACAACCCGCCGCCCGGTCCGTCGAGTCGAGGGGCGGGGGAATCAGCGTGATGCATTGATCGCGGTTGATGACAGGAGGAGACGATGGAACAAAACCAGAACAAAACCAATCCGCTGCCCGCTGTTCGCCTTGGCGAGGCACGCTACCAGGTGCCCGAGCCCGGCATGCCGCGACGGGTGCATGCGCGCTCTTCCGCGGTCGAGGTGATGACCGATCTGCACCGCGTGCCGGCGGCCACCATTCCAGCCGAAATGGGGCTCGACGATGCACGTCAGGCGATGGTGCTGCGCGGCGTCCGGATGCTTTTCGTGGTCGATGTGCAACGCGCCGTCAAAGGCTTGGTGACCGCCAACGATCTGCTTGGCGAGCGGCCGGTGACGATGGCGCAGACGCGCGGCGTCAAGGCCGCCGATCTGGTGGTGGCCGACATCATGACGCCGGTCGAGGCGGTCGAGGCGTTTGACCTGAGCGATGTGCTGATGGCGAGCGTTGGCGACGTGCTGCAGGCACTGCGTCAGCTCGGGCGCCAGCATGCGCTGGTGGTCGAGATGGGCGAGGCGGGTGACACGCCGGCCATTCGGGGTATTTTCTCGGCCTCCCAGATCGCGCGTCAGATGGGGATTCCCCCGTTTGTCGGCGAAGTGGCGCGGACGTTTGCCGAAATCGAGGCGGCGATCGGCGCTTGATCGATGCCGGCCATGCGCGCCAAGCGGTGTGGCATGGTCCGGCTCAAACTTCTCTCGGAGCATGTATGAGCAAATCGGCGCTCCGCGCGCTGGCGGCGGGGATGGCATGTGCGCTGAGCGCGCTGGCGTCGGCCGACATTCTGGATCGACAGTGGTACAGCGGCGACGACAGCCCCTGGCGGGAGTCCGAACTGGTGCTGCCGCCGATGCCGCAAACCGCGGATCTGGTGGAGGTCGAGGTCGAAGGCGCCGCGTCCGGACGCTTCTATGTCGACACTGCCACGCTGGCGGTCGGTGAGGACCGGGTGACCCATGTGACCGTGGTCGCGGTCACCCCGCGCGGCGCGCAGACGGTGACCCGCGAGGGCTTCCGTTGTCAGACGGGCGAGTATCGGCTGTACGCGATTGGCGCCGGCGATGGGTGGTCGACGCCGCGCCGGAGTGAATGGCGGGTGGTCGCGCAGACCGGGTATCGCCATGTGCGCGGTGTGTTGCTCGACGAAGTGCTGTGCGATATCGGCGTGCCGGAGACCCCGGAGCGCGTCGTGCGCAAGCTGCGTTCTTCGTCCGCGAGCTGGCATTGGCAGGGAGAGGGTCGATGATCGATGCGCTGATCTTGCATGTCGACCGGGCCCTGCGGACGGTGTTCGTTCCCGCGCGAACGGTGCGTCCGGTGCCGGGCCAGGCGCTGCCCGAGTCCGACCTGAGCGATGCCGAGCGGCGTCATGCGGCGGCGCTGATGCGCATCAATCACGTGGGTGAGATTTGTGCGCAGGCGCTCTATCAGGGGCAGGCGCTGGTCTCGCGCGACGCGCGTGTGAAGCATGCGCTGACCAAGGCGGCTGACGAAGAGACCGAACATCTGGCCTGGACCGAGTCGCGCATCGCCGAGCTGGGTGGTCGCAAAAGTCTGCTCAACCCGCTGTGGTATGGCGGCGCGCTGACGATCGGGGTGTTTGCCGGAAAATTTGGCGATGCGTGGAATTTGGGCTTTCTGGCCGAAACCGAGCGTCAGGTTGAATCGCATCTGAAGTCGCATCTCGATCGCTTGCCGGAGACGGATCTGCGGTCGCGCGCGATTGTCGATCAGATGGCGATCGACGAGATCGAGCATGCGCAACTGGCCACCGAACTGGGTGGGCGTTCGCTGCCGCCGCTGGTGTGCGCCGCCATGCGCGCCAGTTCGCGGGTGATGACCTCGACGGCTTACTGGGTCTGATTCGGCGCAGGCGTGGCCTGTGAGGCGGTGTCCACGATCTCGCAGGAGTGCGATACCGCTGCCGTGTGGCCGAGCATGATCGACGCCGAGCAGTACTTCTCCGCCGACAATTTCACCGCTCGTTCGACTGCTGCGGCCTTGAGCCCGGTCCCCTTGACGATGTAGTGGTAGTGAAGCTGGGTGAACACCTTGGGGTCGGTGTCGGCACGCGTCGCGGTGACGCGGACCTGGCAGTCTTCAACGGTGTGACGGCCGCGCTGGAGGATGAGCACCACGTCGTAGGCCGTGCATCCGCCGGCGCCTACCAGCATCATTTCCATCGGGCGAGGGGCCAGGTTGCGGCCGCCGTTTTCTGGCGCGCCATCCATCGTGAGGGTATGCCCGCTGCCGGTTTCTGCCAGAAAGCCCATCCCGTCCACCCACTTGACCACGCATTCCATGCTGTTTTCCTCATTGATTGAGTCGCGTGATGTGCGACGTTTAAGGGGGCATTGTAGCAACCCGGTGATGTGGTATCGCAATCGTGCGTGGCAACCGATCTCAGTGAATTTGGGCGGTTTGATCAGAGCAGTGGCTGTTGTCTGACCGACTGGCCGCCTAAAAATAACTCATTGTTAACAAATGCTTATTGTCGATAAATGTTGTTTATAAGACAATCCAAAGATTTATTGTGCAATGCACAAAAAAGCCTTGCTTCGATGGGGGTGGATGCGCATAATCGTCCTCAGTGCGGATGGCAGTGAATTGATTTCGCAGCTGTCTCGAAGTGTCTCCTCCACCCTCCTCCTTTGGTGTGGATTTAACGCAGCCCTCGGGCTGCGTTTTTTTTGGACCCTTTCCTTCCTGCGCTGACCAAATATCTTTTGACACCTGCCGAGGGGCTCGTATAGGATAAGCGGCTTTCTATTTGCGGTGGTCGTCGCGTCCGAAGGCCAGACCAGTAAATCAAGGATTAAAGATGAAAACCTTCTCTGCCAAACCGCACGAAGTTGAGCGGGGCTGGTACGTCGTGGATGCGACGGATAAAGTGCTCGGTCGGCTTGCGGCTGAGTTGGCGCGTCGTCTGCGTGGCAAGCATAAGCCGGTTTTTACGCCGCACGTTGATACTGGTGACTACATTGTCGTCGTCAATGTCGACAAGCTGCGCGTGACGGGCAACAAGGCTGAAGACAAAAAGTACTATCGCCACTCAGGCTACCCCGGTGGTATCTACGAAACCAATTTCACCAAGCTGCAGCAGAGCAAGCCGTCGCGCGTGCTGGAACTGGCCGTCAAGGGCATGCTGCCCAAGGGGCCGCTCGGTTACGCCATGCTCAAAAAGCTCAAGTGCTATGTCGGCGCTGAGCATCCGCACACGGCTCAGCAGCCGCAAGTTCTCGAGTTCTAAGCAGGAGCCCTTTGAAAATGGCTGTGACCTACAACTATGGTACGGGGCGCCGCAAGAGCGCGGTGGCTCGTGTGTTCATGAAATCTGGTGCCGGCAATATCGTTGTCAATGGCAAGCCGCTCGATCAGTTTTTCTCCCGTGAAACCGGGCGGATGATCGTACGTCAGCCTTTGGTGCTGACCGGCAACGAAACCACTTTCGACATCATGGTGAACGTGATTGGCGGTGGTGAATCCGGTCAGGCCGGGGCGGTTCGCCACGGCATCACCCGTGCGCTGGTTGACTACAATGCCGAGCTCAAAGGCGATCTGCGCCGTGCCGGATTTGTGACCCGCGATGCCCGTGAAGTCGAACGCAAGAAGGTCGGCTTCCACAAGGCCCGTCGTCGCAAGCAGTTCTCGAAGCGTTAAGCGCGCGTGTTCCGCCATCCCAAAAGCCGCCGTAGGGCGGCTTTTGTTTTGATGGCCGAGTACGCTTGACGCACGATTTCCGCGAAGGCATGCTGCCCCATAAAAGCGTGACGTGGCTGCGCCGGAACTTGCGAGTTTTTCGATCGTCTTAAGATCACCGCTCTGCGCAAGCGGATGAAATGTGCTGGAACCCCTAGGAGAGAACATGGAAGCGACTGCCGAAACTGAAGACCTGTTTGTGTTCACGGACAGTGCGGCGAACAAGGTCAAGGAATTGATCGAAGAAGAAGGAAATCCCGAACTCAAGCTTCGCGTTTTCGTGACGGGGGGTGGATGTTCCGGGTTTCAGTATGGCTTTACTTTTGATGAGGAAGTGGCCGAAGACGATACGGCGATGGAGAAGAACGGCGTGACGCTGCTGGTCGATCCGATGAGCTACCAGTATCTGGTGGGCGCTGAGATTGATTACTCGGAAGGTTTGGAAGGGGCGCAGTTTGTGATCCGCAATCCGAACGCCTCGACGACCTGTGGGTGTGGTTCGTCATTCTCTGTGTGATACCCGGTACGTTTGGTGTGACCAATAAAAAACCCCGCTGTGCGGGGTTTTTTATTGGCTGTTGGTTCTTGCTCAAGGCGTGTTGCTTGCCTTGTCGGCCGTGCGTCGGTTGAGCAGCGCGATGCGGGTGCGGTGCGGTGCAGACTGTTGTTTGAACCGCACGAGTTCTTGCGCGGTGAGCGGTCGCGCCGCTGGCAACACAACCGACATTGGATTTTTTGCCACGTTTCCGACCCGGAACTCGTAGTGCAGATGCGGGCCGGTTGCCCAGCCGGTTTGGCCGACGTAGCCGATGATGTCGCCTTGCGACACCGCCGCGCCCTTGCGGATGCCAGAGGCAAAGCCGCGCATGTGAGCGTAGAGCGTGGTGACTTTGTCGCGATGACGAAGAATGACGACGTTGCCGTAGCCGCCTTTTTTGCCGGCGAAATCAACCGTGCCGTTCGAGGTGGCCTTGATGGCCGCGCCGGATGGGGCGCCAAAGTCTACGCCTTTGTGTTGGCGCCATTTCTTGAGGATGGGATGGAAGCGGCGCGAGAAGCCCGAGGTGACCCGGGTGAATTCCAGTGGCGAGCGCAGGAACGCCTGCTTGAGGCTGCGCCCGTCGTCGGAGTAGTAGTCCGCGCGACCTTCACTGTCTTTATAGAGAACGACCGAGTGGCGGCGCCCTTTGTTGATGAATTCGGCGGCAAGGATGCGCCCGACGCCCTGGGCGCGGCCATCTTCCTGGAGCAGGGTTTCGTAGACGACGCTGAAGCGGTCTCCCTTGCGCAGGTCGGTATGAAAGTCGATTTCTGTGCCGAACAAATCCGCCATCCGGGTGGTGACGGCGTCGGGCACGCCTGCAGCATCGGTTGCGCCGAACAGTGAGTGATGGATGATCCCTGAGCGCATTTCAATGATGGTGGTCAGCGCCTCGTCGTCGTCCCTGATGACAAAAGTGTCTTGGTCGCGGGTGATCGAGAAGTAGCCTGCGCCGCCAGTCAAGGGGAGTGACAGGTCGATGAGTTCGCCGCTGGGGGTGGTGGTGGCTGAGACCCGCTTGCCGGCCCTGAGTTGGCTGAGTGCGCGACGGCCTTGTTCCGATGTGCGCAGATAGCGGCTGGCGACCGGATCGTCAATGCCGAGGCGCTCGAAAATGCGATCGAGGGTGTCCCCTCGTTGTACGCGGTCTTCCTGAACGAACGGGTGACTTTCGGTCGCGAGAATGCGGTAGTTGGGCGTGCCCAGGGATTCGGAGATTGCCTGGCGCGGAATCGTTGCGACGGATGTCGGCGCAACGGCTGTTGCGGCCACGACGGTGAGCGAAAGCACGGCCACGACGCCGGCCGTGATCCAGATGCGCGGCTTCTGGCGGGGACAGTCGGGTGCCCGATCGGCTAGAATTTCGCGATTCTGGTTGTCCATTGAGCTTCCAGCGTTAAATTTTGACGAGTCTATCAAAAATTTTTGGTGTCTCGAATATTCATCTTCAGGGTGCGCGGGTATGTCAGATGTCATGGATGCGCTTGAGCTGATCAAGCGCGGTGCGGACGAGCTTCTCGTCGAGTCGGAGTTGATCGCCAAACTCAAGGAGGGGCGTCCGCTGCGAATCAAGGCTGGGTTCGATCCGACGGCGCCGGACCTTCATCTTGGGCACACGGTACTGCTCAACAAGCTGCGCCAGTTTCAGGATCTTGGCCATCACGTGCAGTTCTTGATTGGCGACTTCACCGGCATGATTGGTGACCCGTCCGGCAAGAATGCGACCCGTCCGCCGCTCACGCGTGAGCAGATTGTCGAAAATGCCAAGAGCTATGAGGCGCAGGTATACAAGGTGCTGGATGCCGGGCGTACGGAGGTCTGTTTCAATTCCTCATGGATGAATGCGTTGGGCGCGGCGGGGATGCTACGGCTTGCGTCGCACTACACCGTGGCCAGAATGCTTGAGCGCGATGACTTTTCCAAGCGCTACGCGGCGCAGCAGTCGATCGCGGTGCATGAGTTTCTGTATCCATTGTGTCAAGGCTACGATTCTGTCGCACTGAAGGCGGATGTCGAACTGGGCGGGACTGACCAGAAATTCAATCTGTTGATGGGTCGCGAGCTCCAGAAAGATTATGCGCAGCGTCCTCAGTGCGTCCTGATGATGCCATTGTTGGAAGGCTTGGACGGCGTCAACAAGATGTCCAAATCCTTGGGTAACTACATCGGCGTCAACGAGCCTGCGAACGAGATTTTTGGCAAGGTGATGTCAGTTTCAGATGAATTGATGTGGCGCTACTACGAACTGCTCTCGTTTCGTGCTGCGTCCGACATCGCGAAGTTCAAGGCTGAAGTGGAGGCGGGGAGCAACCCGCGCGATATCAAAGTATTGCTGGCCAAAGAGTTGGTGGCCCGGTTCCACTCGGAGGGGGCTGCCGAGACCGCTCAGGCTGAATTTGAGGCACGCTTCCAGCGCGGCGCTCTTCCAGATCAAATGCCGGAAGTGCATCTGAGTGGTGAGGGTGAGGCTTACTTGCTGTCGCGGGCCCTGAAGGAAAGCAATCTGACGTCCAGCACCTCCGAAGCCTTGCGTATGATCCAGCAAGGCGCTGTCCGCATCGATGGTGAGCGGGTGGAAGACAAGGGCGTGTCGCTGCCGCGAGGTGCGTCGGTTGTCCTTCAAGTCGGCAAGCGAAAATTCGCGCGCGTGCACATCGGCTGATCAATCCTCCCCCCATTGACAGTGTATTTTTGTTGTCTATAATTCGCCG
>JAGRFO010000132.1 GCA_020446005.1 Rhodocyclaceae bacterium
TTGTCGCGCGGATGCAGGCCGATGGTGGGCTCGTCGAGGATGTAGCACACCCCCGTCAGGCTCGAGCCCAGCTGCGCCGCCAGGCGGATGCGCTGTGCCTCACCGCCCGACAGCGTCGGCGCGGCGCGGTCGAGCGCCAGATAGCCCAGGCCCACCTGCTGCAGAAAGCCCAGCCGGCTGCCCAGCTCGGACACGATGTCGCGGGCGATGTCCACCTCGCGGCCGGTGAGCGCCATGCCCTTCACGAAGTCCGCCACCGCATCCACCGACCCGGCGGTGAGCGCATGGATCGGTCGATCGGCAAAGCGCACCGCCCGCGCCACCGGGTTCAGCCGCGCGCCCTCGCAACTTGGGCAGGTTTCGGTCGGTTCCTCGTCCATGGACGCCAGGTCCAGGTCGTGCACTTCCTCTTCCTTCACCTTGCCGACCACCAGCCCGGTGCCGAAACAGGAATTGCACCAGCCATGCTTGCTGTTGAACGAGAACAGGCGCGGGTCAAGCTCGGGAAAGCTCTTGCCGCAGCTCGGGCAAGCCCGGTGGGTGGAGAACACTTCCGGCTTCGCGCCCACGGTGCCCAGGCGCAGCACCTTGAGCACGCCCTTGCCCACCTCCAGCGCCTCTTTCACCTGCTCGCGCAGCAGGCCCTCGTGCTCGGGGCCGACCTTGACCATGCCCACCGGCAGTTCGATGGTGTGCTCCACATAGCGGTCCAGGCGCGGCCACTTGCGGGTGGGCAGGTAGTCGCCATCCACCCGCAGTTGCTCGTAGCCCTTGCCCCGCGCCCACTTGGCCAGATCGGTGTACAGGCCCTTGCGGTTGTTGATGAGCGGCGCGAGCAGTTCCACCGAGTGGCCGCGGTGTTCCTCGCTGATGCGCGCGATGATGGACTCGAGACTCTGCGGCGACACCGGCACATCGCAGGTGGGGCAGTACTGGGTGCCCAGCTTCACGTAGATCAGGCGCAGGAAGTGGTACAGCTCGGTGAGCGTGGCCACCGTGCTCTTGCGCCCGCCCCGGCTGGTGCGCTGCTCGATGGCCACCGTGGGCGGGATGCCGAAGATGGCGTCCACCTCGGGCCGCGCCGCCGGCTGCACGAACTGGCGGGCATAGGCGTTGAGCGATTCCAGATAGCGCCGCTGCCCCTCGCCGAAGAGGATGTCGAAGGCCAGCGTGGACTTGCCCGAGCCGGACACCCCGGTAATCACCGTGAAGCCCTCGCGCGGGATGTCCACATCGATGTTCTTGAGGTTGTGCTCGCGGGCGTGGCGAATGCTCACCGCCCCAGCCGAGCGCGGCCGGTAGGCCACCGACTTTTCCGCCACCTTGAAGGCGGTCGCGGGTTTGGACAACTCCGCCTCGTATTCCGCCAGCGCCCGCCCGGTGTGGGAGGTCGCATGCTTCGCCACCTCGGCCGGCGTGCCTTCGGCGATCAGCAGGCCGCCGCCCTCGCCGCCTTCCGGCCCCAGGTCCACCAGCCAGTCGGCGGCGCGGATCACGTCCAGGTTGTGTTCGATCACCAGCAGCGAGTGCCCGGCATCCACCAGCTTCTGGAAGGCCTTGAGCAGACGCGCCACGTCGTCGAAATGCAGGCCGGTGGTGGGTTCATCAAATAGGAAGAGCGTTCCTCCTACGTTCTGTCGCTTATTCGGCTTGCGCTTTTTGGCCTTGGCCGCAAACTGCGCCAGATGCCCCGCCAGCTTCAGGCGCTGGGCCTCGCCGCCCGAGAGCGTGGGCACCGGCTGGCCTAGGCGCAGGTAGTCCAGCCCCACGTCGATGATCGGCTGCAGCGCGGT
>JAGRFO010000133.1 GCA_020446005.1 Rhodocyclaceae bacterium
TCCAACGACCTGACCCAGCTCACGCTCGGTCTCGATCGCGACTCCGGTCTGGTGGCGCATGCGTTTGACGAGCGCGACCCGGCAGTCAAGAAGCTGCTTTCGATGGCCATCCAGACCGCCAACCGGTTGGGCAAATATGTCGGCATCTGCGGCCAAGGGCCTTCAGACCACGCCGATTTTGCCGAGTGGCTGATGGATGAAGGCATCCAGACGCTATCGCTCAATCCCGATACCGTCGTCGATACCTGGCTCAAGCTGGCGGCCCACCGCGCACAGTAGTCGTCAGCCAGCATCACAACGGCCGGCAGGGGCTCAAGAAAAGCCCCTGCCGGCCGTTGCCATGAAAGGTGGCGGCGAATTGTCGAACCGGATGGGGTGATGTTCAACTCGTCGGTCGCGTAATAGACCTTTGTTTGTTCTAACGCAAGGGATTCGTTGTAAATCTGTGAAATTATCCGGTAGAAGAGGCAGGCTGCCTGCCGAGACTAACAACCGGAAAGACGGAGACAACCGGGATGGCCTTTGTCATTCACTCCGCCAAGGCACTCACTCAGTCCAAAGTGCGCGCGATCAACATCCGCACGTTCTGGGCAGGCGCCACGGCCCTCATCTTGCTGACCCTGGCGGGCGGCGTCTGGCTAGGCTACAGCCTGGCCGGGAGTTCGCCCGCTGACGCGCCGGAACCCCTGACGGCGATGGAAGTGACCTCCGAGCCGGTGCTCGTGGTCGATGAAGCTCCCGAGGGGCGCTTTCTGATCGACCGCCTGGGAGAACTGTCGGGGCGGATGTTCCGCCTCGAATCCGAAGCGGCCACTCTCGCCAAACGCATCAACATCATCGATGCCTTCGAAAAGCGCCTCAAAAAACCCATTCCCGCCGATAAAACACCCGCTGAAGGCGCCTCTCTGGGCGGTCCGCTGATCGCCCCGGTGGCCGGTCAGCTTGAAGCCGCCATCGAGTCCGGCTCGCCGGAACTGGCGCTGGAGACGCTCGAGTCGCAGATCGATCAACTCGACGCCATGCTCGAATCCATCGACGAGGCCGCGGCCGAGCGCAAGCTCTCTCACATGCTTTTCCCGAGCCGCGAGCCGGTCAAGGACGCACGGCGCAGTTCCCGTTTCGGCAATCGTTTCGATCCTTTCAACGGGCGCAAGGCCTTTCATAGCGGGCTGGATTTTTCCGCGCCCTACGGCACCCCCATCTACGCGGCCGCGGGCGGCAAGGTGACCCTGGCCGGCTGGCATCGTGAGTACGGCAACAAGGTCGAAATCGACCACGGCAACGGCGTGGTGTCGCGTTATGCGCACGCCTCCAAGCTGTTTGTCAAAACCGGCGATGTGGTCAGCCCGGGCCAACGGATCGCCAACGTCGGTTCGACCGGTCGCTCCACCGGCCCGCATCTGCACTTCGAAATTCTCGAAAGCGGCCACTTCGTCAATCCATCTCATTACCTGGTCGGTTCCGCCACGCCGTGAGCTGGTTCGCGCGACGCTCGGAAACATCCCAGCTCAGTACGCAGCCCTTCGTCCTGGCGATCGCACAGCATCGTCGCGCCTGGCTGCCAGTCTTGCTTTGCGTCGCGCTGATCGCCGCGCTGGCCTATGCGGCGGTCTTCTATGCCGAGGCCAGACTGCTGCCCGCCGAGCGGATTCAGGTGCTGGAGCAGGAAAACGCTGCGCTCAAGGCGTCTCTCGACGACGCCCGGATGGGGCGGGAACTGGAGCGTGCGACTCAGGCCGCGCTGGAAAACCAGGTCACCGAACTCAACCGCGAAGTGCTGCGGCTCAGGGACGAGCTCAAGTTTTTCAAGAAGGCCGACGGCAAGCCGTAGACACCTCGTTGTCATGATGCGTTAATGCATGTCGTCAAACATGTCGGCAAATGCCTGTACGGAGAGAGATACATGTTCGGGAAAAAGAAAGGCAAATCCATAGAGATCAACAAGTTGTCGAGCCTGATCGCGGATAACGTCGAGGTGGTCGGCGATGTGATTTTCTCTGGCGGCTTGCGTGTCGACGGCCGGGTTCAGGGCAATGTCATCAACAAGGGCGACGAGCGCGGCCTGCTGGTGTTGAGCGAGCAAGGCTGCATCGAGGGCAGCGTGCGGACCTACGATGCGGTCGTAAACGGCACCATCATCGGCGATCTCACCGTGGCGCACTTTCTTGAGCTGCAGCCCAACGCACGGGTGACCGGCAACATTACTTATACCCAACTGAAAATGGATTGCGGTGCGTCGGTGGAAGGCAAGCTGGTCAAGACCGACGAGACCACAGAGCCCGTCGGGACCGACAAGAAAGTGGTCGGGATCGGCGGTGCAGCGCTCAGTGACGCCACAAAGGCCAGCGCGGCCAGCAAGTCCTGATTCTTCTTTCCTGGAACTGAGCGATGGGTTTTGACCCTGCGTGGTGGCACTGGGTGGTGCTGGGCATCGTCCTGATGCTTGCCGAACTCGCGCTGCCGGCGTTCTTCATCATCTGGTTCGGGCTGGGCGGCATCCTGGTCGGATTGGTGATGGTGTTCGCGCCGGGACTGTCGCTGACCACCCAGATCCTGCTGTGGACCGCCGCCTCGGTGGCGCTCACCGTGCTGTGGTTCCGCGTGTTCCGCAGCGACCATCACACCACCCGCGTCGGCCAGGCCAGCGGCGCCGCGATCGGGGAGGTCGGCTTGTTGACGCATCCGGTCGCGCCCTTCCAGCCTGGGCAGGTCCGCTTCCAGAAACCGGTGCTGGGCGCCGAGCAGTGGGAATGCCGCGCCGAGGAAGCCATTGCTGCCGGCGAGCGGGTTCAGGTGGTGTCGGTTCAGGGCAATTACGTTCAGATCGTCAAACTGCATTGAGGTAATCGCATGTCCGACCTGTTGATCGTCATGATCGCGGTACTGATCTTCGTCGTCATCACCATCGCCAAAGGCGTCCGGCTGGTGCCGCAAGGCGAGGAGTGGATCGTCCAGCGGCTGGGCAAATACCACGGGACGCTGGTGCCGGGCCTGAACATCATCATTCCCTATCTTGACGACGTGGCTTACCGGCTGGTCACCAAAGACATCATCCTCGACGTGCAGGAGCAGGAGGTCATCACCCGCGACAACGCGGTGATCCTGACCAACGCGGTGGCCTTCATCAAGGTCACCGATCCGGTCAAGGCGGTGTACGGGGTGACCGATTTCAGCGAGGCGATCCGCAACCTGATCATGACCACCCTGCGCTCGATCATCGGCGAAATGGATCTCGACCAGGCGCTGTCGTCGCGCGACAAGATCAAGGCGCGCCTGCGCGAGAGCATCGCCGACGAAGCCGTCGATTGGGGGCTGACCGTCAAATCGGTCGAAATTCAGGACATCAACCCGTCTGAATCGATGCAACGCGCGATGGAAATGCAGGCCGCCGCCGAGCGCGAACGCAAGGCCATGGTGACCCGCGCCGAGGGCGAAAAACAGGCCGCGGTGCTGCAGGCCGAAGCGCGCCTGGAAGCGGCCAAACGCGATGCCAACGCGCAGGTGATGCTGGCCGAGGCCTCGGCGGAATCGATCCGCCGGGTGGCCGCCGCGGTGGGTGACAACGCCGCGCCGGTGCAGTATGTGCTCGGCGAAAAATACGTCGAGGCGCTGCGCGATCTGGGCAACTCGGAGAACGCAAAAATGGTCTTGCTGCCGGCCGATCTTCAGACCGCAGTCAAGGGCATGTTTGCGGGGCGCTGAAGCGCTGCGCGATGAGAAAAGGCTGCCCGCGGGCGGCCTTTTTCATTGATAGCCCTTGAAGCCGTCGAGCCGGAACAGGTAGAGCCGGCGATCAAAGTCGAGGTGAATCCGCACATGGGCTTCACCCAAGGCTTCGGCTGTGGCGAAGCGCTCGGCAATCGCGGCGATATCCGCCGTGCGGGACAGATACAGCACCGGACGGGTATCGCCGGGGCGCAGGCGGGTGGTGAGCTGGTAGTGGTCGATGACGCGCTGATCCGGATTCCAACTGGCATGGTGGCGCGGGCGAAGGCGGTAGATCGCCTGGGCCAGAATTTCACGGTCCGAGGCGACCACGATGGCGTTGGGCATTTTTGCGAGCACCGGCGCGATCTGGTCATTGAGCGCAAACCAGCCGCGCGCGCGCTTGTACGGGTCGTTTTTTGCGTGCAGCGCAATGCCGCCGATCCGGGCGATGTCCGGCCAGTGATAGACCCCCGCGCCAAGCACGAAATTGAGCATCACCGCGGCAATCAACAAGCGCCGCCGGCCGGCATCGAACAGCGTCGCCGGTACCAGTACCGACGCCGCCACGAACACCGGGGCGGCCCAGTTGCCGTTGGCGCGCCCGGTCAGCGCCTGCGCGCACACCAGCACCAGCAGCGGCAGCGCCAGCAGGAACAGGGTCCGGTAGGCCGGCAGATGCCATAGGCGGCGCAGGCGCAGCAGCGCCCACAGCAGCCCGAGGGTCAGGAGCGGGCCAAAGGACAACCATTGCGCGCCGATGAATTCGACCAGCTCGCCGGGCGCCCAGCCACGGGACTCCAGTCGCGTGATCTCGGCGGTGTGGCGGAAGGTCGGGAAATCATGCTCGATGTTCCAGCCGATGTTCGGCACAAAAATCGCCACCCCCAGCGCCAAGGCCAACCACGGCCGTGCGCCGCGCAACTGCTGACGCCCGCGCGGGTCGGCGAGCATCACCAGCAATGCCGAACCGGCGAAGGCGGCCATGGTGTATTTCGACATCATCCCCAGCCCAAAGGCCAGTCCAACCACCAGCCAGTGACGCCACGCGCCGGTGTCGAGCGCGCGCACCAGCCCCCACAGGCCGAGCGCCCAGAACATCAGCAGCGGTGCGTCGGTGGACACGAACAGCCCCAGCGTGGCGACCAGCGGCAGGGTGAGGAAGGCGAGGGCGCTCCAGAATCCCACCCGTGGCGCGAACAGGCGAGTGCCGACCGCGTTGATCAGAAAGGCGGCCGCCGGGTAGCACAGCAGCGCCGGCAGCTTGAGCGCCAGCAGCGTGTGGCCGAGGAGCGCTTCCGAGCCGGCGATCATCGCCGCGATGACGGGCGGCTTGGAGTAATAGCCCCAATCGAGCGCCTGCGACCAGCCCCAGTAGTAGGCCTCGTCGACATAGGGGTCGATGCCCAGATGACCGATGATCCACGCCCGATAGGCGGTGAGCGCAACCGCGATCAGTGCCAGCAGGGCGGTGGGGCGGGACATCACGGCGCGTGCCGGCGCAGCAGCACGACGCCGCCTTGCGCAAACACGGTGTCGTAGCCTTCGGGCGGCACGCGGTCGATGCGGGTCAGCGCCAGCCCGCCGGGGTCGGGCGTCTTGGCCGGGGTGACCGACTGCGCGTAGACGCTGAAGCTGGGCACGTCGAAGCGCATGCGCGTCGCCGATTCGCCCAGTTCGCGGGCATGCAGCCCGGCCGCCTTGACCGGCCCCTGAACCAGCGTGCCGAGGTAGGGCATGACCACGCCCGCCAGGAGCGCGACCTGCATCACCGCCGCCATCGCCATCTTTTTCCACACCCCAAGCTGGCTGCGGAAGGCCAGTGCCAGCCAGACGAGCAGGACGATGAGGGTGGCGAGGTAGTAGAACGGCGTCGCCACCTCCAGCGCGCGCGCCAGTTGGGCGCGGTAGAAGGCGTCCCCGGCCTCGCCGCTGGCGAGAAATGCGAGCAGCGGCGGCAGCACCGGAAACAGGGCGAACAGCAAGGTGGGCGCGATGGCATGGGCCAGTCCGCGCTTGAGTTCCACCCGATGCACCGCGATCAGCACGAACAACGGGGTCGCGCCATACAGCGCGTAGTGCGGCAACTTGGTGCCCGAGAAGCTGAAGAAAACCACCACGAAAAGCGCCCAGATCCACAGGAAACGGCGCACCCCGGTGCCCACGTCGCGGCGCGCGTTGCGGATCGCGCTGAGCAGCGGACCGACCCACGGCAGCAGCAGCAGCGGCATCGCCAGCACGTAATAGAACAGGCTGCCGGCGTGGCCTTCGAGGGTGGCGGTAAAGCGCTTGACGTTGTGCTTGAGGATGAAGCCGTCGATGAAGGCCTGACCGTGGATGTTCAATGCGGCCGCGTACCAGGGCACCACCAGCGCCAGCAGGATCACCCAGCCGATGGGGTCGGCGATGGCGCGCAGCCAGGTGCGCCACTGGCCGCGGCTGAGGCAGTAGAGCAGGGTGACCGCGGCCGGGACGATCAGCGCGATCGGCCCCTTGGTGAGCACGCCCAGCCCCATCCACAGATAGCTGCGCAGCAGCGGCGCGCGGCGGCCGGATTCGAGATGGCGCCAGGCGTCGAACAGGCTCAGCGCCAGCCACAGGTTGAGCAGGGCGTCGGCGGTGGCGGCGCGGCCGATGGCGAAGGGGCCGAGCGCGGTGCTGGTGACCAGCAGCGCGGCGAGCGCGGTGGCCGGGCCGAAACGCTCGCGGACGAAATGCCAGGTGGCGTAACTCCACGCCGCGGCGGCAATCGCCGAAGGCAGCCGGAAGGCCCATTCGGTGGGGCCGAAAATGAGGTAGCCGAGCGCCTGAAACCAGTAGATCAGGATTGGCTTGTCGAAGCGGTTCTCGCCGTCGAGGTAGGTGGACAGGAAGTCGCCGCGCTCGAACATCTCGCGGGTTGCTTCGGAGAACGCCCCTTCATCCACATCGAACAGCGGCGCGGCGCCGAGCCGGGTGAAAAAGGCAATCAGCGGTAAAAGGAAGACCAGCCAGCCGAGCAGTCGGTGGGGATGCTGATCCGCCTCGTTCATGCAGCGCCCTCATCGGCGCGCGCCCAGCCTTCGTCGTCAGCCAGTGCCGGCGCCGGGTGGGCGAGGTAGGGTTTGGAGGAGCCGGATTCGAAATACACCCGCGCGAGCAACTCGGCGAGCACCCCGGAGGTGACCATCTGGATGCCGGCGATCACCAGAAAGAAGCCGCCAAAGAGCAGCGGCCGGGTGCCGATCGACTCGCCCAGAAACAGCTTGAGTCCGGCCAGATAGGTCAGGATCAGCCCGCCGACCGAACCCAGCGCGATGCCGATGCCGCCGAAAAAGTGCCCCGGCCGGGTGCGGTAGCGCATGAAGAAATAGACGAAGACCAGATCGAGCACCACCCGGAAGGTGCGCGAAATGCCGTATTTGGATTCGCCGAAAATGCGCGGATGGTGGGTCACCACCTCCTGCGCGATGCGCCGGGGAGTGGTCACGGTGGCCAGCCAGGCCGGGATGAAGCGGTGCATTTCACCGTACAGGCGCACGTTCTTGATCGCGCTGCCGCGGAAGATTTTCAGGCTGCAGCCATAGTCGCGCAGCGTCACCCCGGTCAGGCGCGCGATCAGCCGGTTGGCGATGCGCGACGGGATCTTGCGCAGCAGCAAGCCGTCCTGACGGTTCTTGCGCCAGCCGGCCACCAGGTCAAGGTCTTCGTTCAGCAAGCGGCCGACCATTCGTGGAATGTCGATCGGGTCGTTCTGCAGGTCGCCGTCCATGGTGGCGATCACCGAGCCGCGCGCGGCATCCAGCCCGGCCTGCATCGCGGCGGTCTGCTTGAAGTTGCGCGCCAGCGCGACCACCCGCACATGCGCGCCAAACTGCTGGGCGCAGCGTGCCAGTTCCGCCGGAGTCTCATCGCTGCTGCCGTCGTCGACCAGCACCACCTCCCACGGCCACGGGTAGGGCGACAGCGCGAGGTGGATGCGATCGAGCAGCGGTTCGACGTTTTCGGCCTCGTTGTACATCGGCACGACCACCGACAGCGAGTGCTCGGGCAGGTTGTCGGGAATGCTCGGTTCGGCGTGGGGTAGCGGACTGGGTTTCATTGGTGGTCACGACCAGTAAGGGATTCGGGGGGCGTGTCCGCCCGGCGCAGTGCACCGGCCAACCATGCCAGAACGCCGGCCAGAGTGGAACACGCAATCACAAAAAGATGCAGCGCCAGTGCGGCCTGCAGGCCGGTGTCGAGGGCGATGCCGTGGGGCAGCAGGGCGGCCGCGGCGCCGGCTTCGTAGGTGCCAAAACCGGCCACCCCCTGAATCGGCAGGATCGCCGCCAGTTCGGCTCCCAGCGCGCCGGCGGCGCCAATGCCGGGCGCCGAGTCGAGCACAACCGCAAGCAGAAACGCCTGGGCGGCCAGTTTGACCGACCAGTTGGCGATCGTCCATAGCCAGCCGAGGCGCGCATGGCGGGTGGATTCGGCAAAGGCGTCGCGGACCTTGGCGAGCCGCGCCTGCCATGTGCCGCCATCGTGCCAGTCGTGCTTGCGCCGGGCCCAGCGTGGCAAGGCAAGCGCCAGCGCCACCACCCCGATAACGCCGACCACCCGCAAGGCCGTGGGCAGCGCCGGCCACACCATCAGGGCCAGCGCCATGACCACGAAGGCGTCCTGCAGGCGAAACCAGAACAGGGACGCCACCGCCCGCCCCAGCGGGGTGTCAAAGTGGCGTCCGAGCAGGATCGGGAAGGCCGCCTCGCCGCCACGGAAGGGCACGATATTGACCATCATGTTGTGGATCAGGACGATCCGCAGGCAGACCCCGAATCGTCCCGCCGCGTCGTGGTGGAATTCGTCCCACACGCGCAGCGCGCGCAGCGCGTAGCTGAGCGCGAATCCCAGCGCCGTGAGCGCCAGCGCGACCGGTGGTAGCGCGTCGAGCGCCGCGCCCAGCGCGCGCCACTGGCCGCCCGCGACGAACCACGCCAGCAAGGCCAGCGACAGGGCGACCGCGAGTGCGCGCTTGGCGTGCTTCATCGCCTGACCTCGCGCAGCGCACAGGCGAGCGCCATCGCAACGGCGGCGAGGCCGAGGGCGATGGCCAGCGGGCGGGCGTCGCCATAGCCAGAATCGAGCGCCACACGCAGCGCGCCAGCGCCGGCGGCCAGGGCGATGAGCGTCAGATATCCGCCGCGCTGTTGCCACAGCGGCCAGCGGGCCGCCCACGCCGCACCGGTGAGGCCACACAGCCAGCCTAGCGCCGCGCCGCCCAGCACATCGACCGGCCAGTGCGCGCCCACCGCGATCCGAGACACCCCGACCAGCGCCGCCGCCAGTGCGACCGGCAGCGCCCAGCGCCGGCGGGTGCGATGGTCGACGCTGTAGAGCAGGGCGGCGGCCAGGGCGAAGGCGGTGGCGGTATGGCCGGACGGAAAACTGTAACGGGTCAGCTCCGGGCCGATCAGGTGAAAGCTGTCCGCCGGCAGGCTGGCCGCCGGGCGGGGCGCGTCGATCCACCACTTGAGTCCGCGGATCAACACCACGCCGGCCGGCCACGCGAGCAGGCCGGCGGCGGCGATGCGCGGCCGGTGGTAGACACTCAGCGCCAGCAGCGCCGCGGCCGACAGCGTGCTGGCCTGGTCGGTGATGAGCGACCACATCACATCCGGCCAGCGCGCGGCGGCGCTGTTGATGCGCAGGAACAGCGCGGTGTCGGCGCCGAGCAGGCCGATGCCGAGCGCGGCCAGGGCGGCCAGCACGGCGGGGATCAGGGCGCGGGCGGTGAGGCGGATGTCCGGGTCGGCGGGCGCGACGGCAAGAGTCATCGGGCGGTGTGGGGATGAAAGCGCCGATTCTATCGCAAGCCTGCCGGGTCGCGGCTGGACGGCTGTGGGCCACGGCGCTCGGGTATAATCCGCGCTTTCCCGTTCCGCAGCCGCTGCCCGCGTGGCGGTGGCGATTCTCCCCGCGTTGTCTCCGATCCGATGACCGAAATTCTCTCTCTGCGCGGCGCCCCGGCGCTGTCTGCGCCCCGTCTGGCCCGACTCGGACAGACGCTCGGGCACATCGTCTCGCGTTTCCACGGCGTGCGCGCCGAGTTCCGGTATCTGATCGAGCTGCGCAGCCCGCTCGACGATGCCGCGCGCGCGCGGCTGATCGACCTGCTCGGCGCCCATCCGGCCAGCGAGCGCGACCCGGACGGCCATCTGCTGCTGGTGGTGCCGCGGCTGGGCACCATCTCGCCCTGGTCCTCCAAGGCCACCGACATTGCGCATCAGTGCGGTTTCGACGCCGTGGTACGGGTCGAGCGCGCCATCGCCTACTACATCAGCGCCAAGGGCGATGTGGCCGGCCAGCGCGCGGCGATCCTGCCAGCGCTGCACGACCGGATGACCGAGTCGGTGCTCGATTCCGCCGATGCCGCGCATGCGCTGTTCCAGCATTACCCGCCGCAGCCACTGGCCACGGTGGACATCCTCGGCGGCGGGCGCGCGGCGCTGGCGGCGGCCAACGGTGAACTCGGGCTGGCGCTGTCGGAAGATGAAATCGATTATCTGCTCGACAACTTCACGCGCATCGCGCGCAACCCGACCGACGTCGAACTGATGATGTTCGCGCAGGCCAACTCCGAGCATTGCCGCCACAAGATCTTCAACGCCGACTGGGTGATCGACGCGCGGGTGATGGACAAGAGCCTGTTCGGCATGATCCGCGAGACCCACGCCGCGCAGCCCGAGGGCACGGTGGTGGCGTATTCGGACAACGCCTCGGTGATCGAGGGCGCGGCGGTCGACACGCTGTACCCGGAAGCCGACGGCCGCTGGGCGTTCCGCAACGAGCTGACCCACATTCTCGCCAAGGTCGAAACCCACAATCACCCGACCGCGATTTCACCCTTCCCCGGCGCGTCCACCGGCTCGGGTGGAGAGATCCGCGACGAAGGTGCCACCGGGCGCGGCTCGCGACCCAAGGCCGGTCTGGCGGGCTTCTCGGTCTCCAACCTGCGGATTCCGGAGTTTGCCCAGCCCTGGGAAACCGCCTACGGCAAGCCCGGGCGGATCGCCTCGGCGCTCGACATCATGATCGAGGGCCCGCTCGGCGCGGCCGCCTTCAACAACGAATTCGGCCGCCCCAATCTGGCCGGCTACTTCCGCAGCTTCGAGCTGGAGGTGCAGGGCGAGGTGCGCGGCTATCACAAGCCGATCATGATCGCCGGCGGGCTGGGCGCGATCCAGGCGCAGCAGTCGCACAAGATCAGGTTCGCCCCCGGCACGCTGCTGATCCAGCTCGGCGGCCCCGGCATGCTCATCGGTCTGGGCGGCGGCGCGGCGTCGAGCATGACCACCGGCAGCAACACCGCCGATCTCGACTTCGCCTCGGTGCAGCGCGGCAACCCCGAAATCCAACGCCGCTGTCAGGAGGTCATCGACCGCTGTTGGCAGCAGGGCGGGGCCAACCCGATCCTGTCGATTCACGACGTCGGCGCCGGCGGACTGTCCAACGCGATGCCCGAGCTGGCCGAATCGGCCGCGCTGGGCGCGCACTTCGAGCTGCGCGAAATCCACATCGAGGAGCCGGGCATGAGCCCGCGCGAGATCTGGTGCAACGAGTCGCAGGAGCGCTACGTGCTGGCGATCGCGCCCGAGCGCCTCGATGACTTTGCCGCGTTGTGCGCGCGCGAGCGCTGCCCCTTCGCGGTGGTCGGCACCGCCACGGCCGATGGCCAGCTCACCGTCAGCGACCGCCATTTCGACAACCAGCCGGTCGACATGGAAATGCAGGTGCTGCTCGGCAAGCCGCCGAAAATGACGCGCAACGTCTCCCGCCGCGCGGTGCATCTGCCGCCCTTCGACGTGACCGACATTGACCTCGGCGAGGCCTGCCGGCGGGTGCTGCGCATTCCGGCGGTGGCGTCCAAGAACTTTCTCATCACCATCGGCGACCGCAGCGTCGGCGGGCTCACCGCGCGCGACCAGATGGTCGGCCCGTGGCAGGTGCCGGTGGCCGACGTGGCGGTCACCTCGATGAGCTTCCACGGCCACGCCGGCGAAGCCTTCGCGATGGGTGAGCGCACCGCGCTGGCCTGCGTGGACGCGCCGGCCAGCGGGCGGATGGCGGTCGGCGAAGCGGTCACCAACCTCGCCGCGGCGGACATCGGTTCGCTCAGGCAGGTCAAGCTGTCGGCCAACTGGATGGCCGCCGCCGGGCATCGCGGCGAAGACGCCAAGCTCTTCGACACCGTCAGCGCGGTGTCGCAGTTCTGCCAGCGCGCCGGGCTGTCGATTCCGGTCGGCAAGGATTCGCTGTCGATGAAGACCGCCTGGCAGGACGATGGCGAAGACAAGGCCGTCATCGCGCCGCTGTCGCTCATCGTCACCGCCTTCGCGCCGGTGCAGGATGTGCGCCGTACGCTCACCCCGCAGCTGCGGCTGGACACCGGTGAAGACACCGAGCTGCTGCTCATCGACCTGGGCAACGGCGCCAACCGCCTCGGCGGCTCGGCGCTGGCGCAGGCCTACGGCGCGGTGGGCGAGCACGCGCCGGATGTCGATCCCGACCAGCTTCGTGTGTTCTTCGATCTGATCCAGCGTTTCCGCCAGGAAAATCTCCTGCTCGCCTACCACGACCGCGGCGACGGCGGCCTGTGGGCGACGGTGTGCGAGATGGCCTTTGCCTCGCGCTGCGGCGTGTCGGTGCTGCTCGACACGGTGTGCTACGACCCGTGGGCCAACGACGTCGACGGGCTGGAGAAGAAGCCGGACACGCTCAAGGGGCGCTTCCAGGACAAGGCCATCGCCGGTCTGTTCGCCGAGGAACTGGGGGCGGTGGTGCAGATTCGCCGCGCCGACCGCGCCCGCCTCACCGCTGCGCTGCGAGACGCCAATCTGAGCTATCACTTCATTGGCGAACCCAACGACAAGGATGAAATCCGGCTGTGGCGCAACGCCAAGCTGTTGTTTGCTGCGCCACGGACTGAGTTGCTGCAGGGCTGGTCGGAAACCAGCTACCGCATCGCGCGCCTGCGCGACGACGCGACTTGCGCCGACGAGGAATTCGAGGCGCTGGCCGATGCCGATGATTCCGGCTTGAGCGTCCGGCTGAGCTTCGATCCGGCCGAGGATGTGGCCGCGCCGATGATCGCCACCGGCGTGCGGCCGCGCGTTGCGGTGCTGCGCGAGCAGGGGGTCAACTCGCATGTCGAGATGGCCGCCGCCTTTGCCCGCGCCGG
>JAGRFO010000134.1 GCA_020446005.1 Rhodocyclaceae bacterium
AAGGCGCCCGCCCGCCGCTGATCCGGTCGGCCATGATGAACACCGCCGACAGATTGATGACCGCGCCGAACACATGCACGCTGCCCAGGGTGCGCCACAACGCACCCGGCCCGCGCGGCAGCGCAGCGGTCTCGCCCAGCCCGATGAGCTGCAGGAAACTGACCGCCGCGAGCATGCCGAGCAACGCGGTATTGTTGGTCAGCACTCCCAGCCACGGCACGCGGCCATCGCGCCACAGCACCCAGCCCAGCGCGGCGATACCGACCCCGATCAGCAACCAGGCCTGACGCCGCTGGCGATGGTCGAGCGTCGGCCACAGCAGCGCCGCCGCCCCCCACGCCGCCGCGCCAGCCAGCCATTCGGGCACATCGAAGCGGGCCCCGCCGGCCACCGCGCAGGCGGTCATCACCAGCAACAGCAGCGCAGCCAGACGGTCGGCATGTTTGCGGACGCGGGTATGCATCAACGGTTAAGATTCCAGTGCTTGAGCAGATCGCAGGCCCGCATTGTCGCGTGCCGCGTCTGCAGAAGGAAGCGCGCTGCGATGAGCCCACCCACCCTCGCTGTCGTCTCGAATCCCCGCTCGGCCAGTGGCGGCGACCAGGACGTTCAGGCGCTGATCCGCAGCGCGCTGGCCGCGACCGGACCGGCGCCGAAGTGGTTTGACGTACACAAGCCCGCGCAACTGGCCGCCGCCTGCAACGCCGCCGCACAGGCCGATCGCCTGGTGATCGCCGGCGGCGACGGCTCGGTGCGCATCGCCGCGCAAGCCGCCCGCGCGCACGGCAAAGCGCTGGCGATCATCCCGACCGGCACCTACAACTATGTCGCGCGGCACCTCGGCATCCCGCTCGACGTCGCCGCCGCCGTCCATCTGGCCCGCCACGGCACGCCGAGCGCGCAGCCCTGCGGCGACATCAACGGACAGGTCTTCCTCAACCACGCGGCCTTCGGGCTGTACACGCGGATCATCGCTGCGCGCGAACGGCACACCGTCCTGCTCGGGCGCAGCCGGGTCACCGCGGTGCTCTCAGGTCTGGCAACCTTGTTGAACCGTTACCCCCTCCTGCGGCTCACCCTGGAGACCGACGGCAAGGCCCGCCAATGCCGCGCCAGCGCGGTGTTTTTCGGTGCCAACCCGCTTCAGCTCACCAGCGTCGACAGCGATTTTGCCGCGCGCTGCGCCGACACCGGGCTGGGCATGGTGCTGATGCGCGATCAACCCCGCAGACGGGTCCTGCTCGCAGCGGTGCGCGCACTGTTCGGCCATTTGTCCGGTGCACCCAGCTTCGATCTGGAATGCGTCCGGCAGGCCCGCGTGGACATCAAGCGCCGCCGTCGCCGCCTGCGGGTGTCGCTCGATGGCGAGATCGTCACCTGCCCGCTGCCCCTGCACATTCGTCACCTCCCGGATGCGCTACACATCGTCACGCCGGAGTCCCGATGACCGCCGCCCATCCCACGCTTCGCCTGATCCACCTGTCCGATCTTCACTTCGGCGCGCAGCATGCCGGCGCCAGCGACACCCTGCTGCGGACCATCCACGAATTGAGCCCGACCCTGACGCTGATCACCGGCGATCTGACCCAGCGCGCCCGCAACAGCCAGTTCATCGCCGCACGCCAGTTCTTCGACCAGTTGCCGGGGGCCTGGGTGGCCCTCCCGGGCAATCACGACATGCCCCTGTTTCGCCCCTGGCACCGCCTGTTTGCCCCGCGCACGCGCTATCGCCACCACATCGGCAACGCCACCACCGAGCGGCTGGACTGGCCCGAACTGCGAATGGCCCTGCTCGACAGCACCGATCCACTGGCCTGGCGGGCCGGGCGGCTCAAGACCGAGGCGGTCAATGCCGCGGCAGCCTGGCTTGCGCAGGCACAGCCGGGACAGCTTCGGATTGCCGCCGCCCACCACCCCTTTGCCCGCCGCGAACGCGGCAACAAGGGCGGCATGGCGGGTGCCCGCCATGCGCGGCACGCGCTGATCGACACCGGCGGGGCCGACATCCTGCTGTGGGGTCACCTGCATCGCAGTGAAATCACCCGCATCGACACCCCCTCAGGGCGCCACGCGATCGGCATCGGGGTCGGCTCGCCGACCTCCAGCCGGCATGTCAGCGACGGGCTGTATTTTCACCAGATCGACATGGCCGGGGATCACATCAACCTGCTGGTCTGGCGCCGGCTGGCCAGCGACAGCGCCTTTCTGCGGGTGGCCAGCCACCGCTTCGTGCGCGACGCCGCGGGCTGGCGGGCGGTCAGCGAATGAGCGCTCAGGCCGCCGGCAGGTGCGACATCGCCATGAACAGCGCGCTGAGCGTCTTGCCGTCGGTCAGCTCGCCGGCGCGGATCGCCCGCTGCGCCTCAGCAACGCTCAGTGACAGAATTTCGAGAAATTCCCCTTCGTCCCACTGATGGCCGACATGGTGCAGTTCTTCGGCGAGGAAGACTTCGATGCGCTCGTCCGAATAGCCGATGCACGGATGCATCGTGCCGACGTGCGTCCACCGCGCGGCTTCATAGCCGACCTCCTCGCGCAGCTCGCGGCGGGCGCAGGCCTCGATCGCCTCGCCCGGCTCAAGTTTGCCAGCGGGCAGCTCGATGAAAGCGCGGCGCAGCGGATAACGGAACTGTCGCTCGAACACCAGCCGGCCATCAGGCAGGACCGCGATCACCACCACCGCGCCGGGATGACGGATGTACTCGCGAATCGAAGTGTTGCCGTCCGGCAGTCGCACCCGGTCACGATGGACCTTGAGGAGCACGCCGTCGAACACCTGTTCGCTGTCCAGTTCGGTTTCGGTCAGGGCATCGAGGCCGGTATTGAGCATGGCGAGGTTCCGGGAAAGGGCAGGACTCAAACAAAAACGCCGTGCAACAGTCGTTACACGGCGTCATGCAGGCGTTGCGCCGGATCAGCCGGGGAAGCTGGCCACCAGCGCCAACTGGCACAGATCGATCATCTGCTGCGGCAGCAATCCCAGCGCGGCAATCGCCAGGCAGTTGGCCGACAGCAGGACGCGCACATCCGGCGCGGAATGAATCGGCGCACTGTCGACCGGATCGTCGAAGTACATGACCTTGACCACGCGCAGATAATAGAAAGCCCCGATCAGCGACATCAGCACCGCGAAGACCGCCAGCCACACCATGTCGGCGGCGACCAGCGATTGAAGCACCGACATTTTGGCGAAGAAGCCGACGAAGAACGGGATGCCGGCCATCGAGAACATGACGATCATCATCATCGCGGCAAACCAAGAGCTGCGCTTGTTAAGGCCTTTCAGGTCATCGATGTTCTCGGCCTCGAAGCCGGCGCGAGAGAGCAGGATGATCATGCCGAAGGATGCCAGGCTCATCACCACGTAGGCGATGGCGTAGAACATCGACGAGGTGTAGGCATTGAGTGCATTGAAGCGGTCGCCATCGACCACCCCGGTGAGCAGGCCGAGGAACACGAAGCCCATGTGCGAGATGCCGGAATAGGCCAGCATGCGCTTGAGGTTGGTTTGCGCGATGGCGGCAATGTTACCCAGTACCAGCGAGGCAATCGCCATCAGCATCAGCATGGTCTGCCAGTGCTCGGCCAGATCGAGCATGCCGCCGACCAGCAGGCGGATCGCCATGGCGAAGGCGGCCAGCTTGGGGGCGGAACCGATCAGTAAGGTGACCGAGGTCGGTGCGCCGTGATAGACGTCCGGCACCCACATGTGGAAAGGCGCGGCGCCGAACTTGAAGGCCAGACCGGCAACCACGAACACCAGCCCGAAGGTCAGGACGGTCTTGCTCGACACGCCGTCATAGACCGCGGCCTGGTTGTAGATCGCCTGATCGATGCCGGCCAGCGAGAGGTTGCCGGTGGCGCCGTAGATCATCGACATGCCGTAGAGCAGCATCCCCGATGCGAGTGCGCCGAGGATAAAGTACTTCATCGCCGCTTCGGTACTGCGCGCCGAATCGCGGTCCAGCGCGACCATGGCGTACAGCGACAGCGACAGCATTTCCAGACCGATGTAGATCGACAGGAAGTGATTGGCTGACACCATCACCAGCATGCCGAGGGTCGAGAACAAGGCCAGCAGGTGGTATTCGGGGGTGTCGAACCCGCGATCGGTGGCGTAGGCGCGGCCGTAGATCAGGGAGGTGATGACAGCGAACAGGATCAGCACCTTGAGCACGTCGCCGAGCAGGTCGTCGACATACATGTCGCTGAGCGTGATGCGGACCTGGCCGTCCATGGTGAAAATGGTGATCAGCGCCGCGGCGATCAGGGTGATCTGGGTCAGCATGTAGCCAACATTCCGCGCCGACTGACGCATGAACACGGTCAGCAACAAAATGACCAGCGACATGCCGGCCACGAACAGTTCCGTGGCGGCGGGGGCAAAGTCTGGGACTACAAAGTTCATCTTCGGACCAATCCCGTAATTTTATTCAGCTGGGCGCTCAGAGCTTGCTCGTTGCGACGTGTTGGAGCAGATCATTGACCGTGGCGTGCATGACTTCGGTCACCGGCAAGGGATAAATGCCCATGATCAATGTGCAGGCGGCGAGGATGGCCAGGAAGGCAAACTCGCGCCCGTTGATGTCTTCGAGCTTGGCGACCTTGTCGTTGGCGATGGCGCCGAACACCACCCGCTTGTACATCCACAAGGTGTAGGCGGCGCCAACGATCAAGGTGGTGGCGGCGACGAAGGCCACCCAGAAGTTGTACTGCACCGCACCAAGCGCAACCATGAACTCACCGACGAAGCCGCTGGTGCCGGGCAGACCGGCGTTGGCCATGGCGAACAACATGAAGAAGGCCGCAAACTTGGGCATGGTATTGACCACGCCGCCGTAGTCGGCGATGTCGCGCGAGTGCATGCGGTCGTAGAGCACGCCAATGCACAGGAACATCGCACCGGAGACAAAACCGTGGGAGATCATCTGAACCAGCGCGCCTTCAATCCCCAGCGGATTGAAGATGAAGAAGCCCAGCGTGACGAAGCCCATGTGGGCGATCGACGAATACGCCACCAGCTTTTTCATGTCGGTCTGGACCAGCGCGACAAATCCGATATAGACCACTGCAATCAGGGACAGCACGATCATCATCGGCGCCATGGCCTGCGAGGCATCGGGTACGATCGGCAGGGTGAAGCGCAGGAAGCCGTAAGCGCCAAGCTTGAGCGCGATGGCGGCCAGCACCACCGAACCGCCGGTTGGCGCCTGCACGTGCGCGTCCGGCAGCCAGGTATGCACCGGCCACATCGGCACCTTGACGGCGAACGCGATCAGGAAAGCCCAGAACAGCAGGCTCTGCGCCGACATTCCAATGCCCAGATCGTGCCAGTCGAGGATGCTGAAGCTGCCGCTTTGCATGAATAGGTACAGCAAGGCAACCAGCATCAACAGCGAACCGGCCAGGGTAAACAGGAAGAACTTGAAGGCGGCATAGACCCGGTTGTTGCCGCCCCATACGCCGATGATCAGGTACAGCGGGATCAGCGAGGCCTCGAAGAAGACGTAGAACAGCAGGCCATCGAGCGCCGAGAAGATGCCGTTGAGGAGGCCGGACATGATCAGGAAGGCGGCCATGTACTGGGCCACGCTCTTCTTGATCACTTCCCAGCCGGCGATCACCACCATGATGGTGATGAAACTGTTGAGCAGGACGAACAGAACCGACAGGCCGTCAACACCCAGGTAATAGTGAATGTTGAAGGCGGGAATCCAGCGCGCGAGTTCGACGAACTGCATGCTGCTGGTGGTGGTGTCGAAACCGGTATAGAGCGGTAGCGTGACAAGGAAACCGATCACCGAAGTGATCAGCGCCATGGAACGCGCCAGCGGTGCATTGCGATCCGAGCCGGTGGCAAGCACCAGCAGGCCGCCGACAATCGGCACCCAGATCGCGAGGCTGAGAAGAGGCATACCCGTCATCGCAACTATCCGTTCAATGCGCCAGCGCGGCGCGTTTTTTTCGTATTCAACCCGTTCGTCATGATGCCGCTCACACCACGCCGAACCAGAGTGACAGCAGCACGCAGACCCCGATGATCATCGAAAAGGCGTACTGGTAAATATGACCTGACTGGAACATCCGGCTGAGCTGGGCGACCGCGGCCACCGTGCGTGCCGAGCCATTGACCACCAGCCCGTCGATCACCCCCTGATCACCACCCTTCCACAAGCCGGCGCCGATCAGGCGGGCACCACCAGCAAACACCGCCTGGTTGAACTTGTCGAAGTAGTAATTGTTTTCAAGCACGGTATGGATCGGCTTGAAGGTGCGCTGGATGGCCGCCGGGATGCCCGGATTGATCATGTAGAAATACCAGCTCAGCGCAACCCCCCCCATGGCGAGGAAGAAAGGCAGCGTGGTGAAGCCATGCAGCGCCATACCGGCTGCGCCATGGAAGTGCTCGGCAAAGGCGGCCACGGTGTCGTGCGCCGGCGCGATGGTGATCGCGCGCTTGAACCACTCGCCGAAGAGCATTGGTTCGATGGTGAAGAAGCCGATCAGGACCGAGGGGATCGCCAGCAGGATCAAGGGCACGGTGACCACCCACGGGCTCTCGTGGGGCTTTTGCCCTGGCGCCAGACCATGGTGGTGGTCATCCGAGGGCTCTTCATCATCGTGGTCGCCGTGGTGGTCGTGATGCGCCTGACCGAAGCGCTCCTTGCCATGGAAAACCAGGAAGTACATCCGGAAGGAATAGAAGGCCGTCACGAAGACGCCGACGATCACGCAGAAGTAAGCGTAACCAGCCCCCGGGATGGTGGAGAAATGCACCGCCTCAATGATCGAGTCCTTGGAGAAGAAGCCCGACAGGAAGGGGAAGCCGATCAGTGCCAGCGAGCCCACCAGCGAGGTGAACCAGGTGATCGGCATGTACTTCCACAACCCGCCCATGTTGCGCATGTCTTGGTCGTGGTGCATGCCGATGATCACCGAGCCGGCCCCCAGGAACAGCAGTGCCTTGAAGAAGGCGTGGGTCATCAGGTGGAACACCGCCGCGGAGTAGGCCGACACACCCAGCGCAACCGTCATGTAGCCGAGCTGTGAGAGCGTGGAGTACGCCACCACGCGCTTGATGTCGTGCTGAATGATGCCGAGAAAGCCCATGAACAGGGCGGTCGTCGCGCCGATCACGAGGACGAAGGACAGTGCCGCATCGGACAGTTCGAACAGCGGCGACATGCGCGCCACCATGAAGATGCCGGCAGTCACCATGGTCGCCGCGTGGATCAGCGCGGAGATCGGGGTCGGACCTTCCATCGAGTCGGGCAGCCACACGTGCAGCGGCACCTGCGCCGACTTGCCCATCGCACCGATGAACAGGCAGATGCAGATCACGCTGATCAGCAGCCAGGGCGAACCGGGGAACAGTTCGATGGTCTTGGCCGCGAGCATGTCGGCCTGGGCAAACACTTCGGCGTAGTTCAGGCTGCCAGTGTTTGCGGCGACCAGGCCGATGCCGAGCAGGAAGCCGAAGTCACCGACGCGGTTCACCAGAAAGGCTTTCATGTTGGCGAAGATCGCGGTCGGACGGGTGTACCAGAAGCCGATCAGCAGGTAGGACACTAGACCGACGGCTTCCCAGCCAAAGAACAGTTGCAGGAAGTTGTTCGACATCACCAGCATGAGCATGGAGAAGGTGAACAGCGAGATGTAGCTGAAGAAGCGCTGATAGCCCGGATCTTCATGCATGTAGCCGATGGTGTAGAGGTGCACCATGAGCGAGACGAAGGTCACCACGAGCATCATCATCACGGTGAGTTCGTCGATCAGGAAACCGACTTCGAAACTCAGGTTGCCGCTGGTCGCCCACGTGTAGACCGTGCCGTTGAAGGTGTTGCCGGCACTCACGTCCTGATAAATCATCAGCGAGGCCACAAAGGCGATCGCCACACCCAGAATGGTGGCCACGTGCGCGCCGGTGCGGCCGATGGCCTTGCCGAACAGGCCGGCAAGAATCGCCCCCGCCAGCGGCGCCAGCGGTACGACCAGGTAGAGACTCTTCATTTCCGACATCGAGACGCTTCCTTATCCCTTGAGACTATTCAGATCATCGACGTGGATGGTGCGCAGATTGCGGAACAGCACCACCAGAATGGCGAGACCGATTGCCGCTTCGGCCGCCGCCACGGTGAGGATGAAGAATACGAAAATCTGTCCGGCGAGATCGCCCAGATAATGGGAGAACGCGACGAAGTTGAGGTTGACCGAAAGGAGCATCAACTCGATCGCCATCAGCAGGACGATCAGGTTCTTCCGGTTCAGGAAGATTCCAACCACGGCGATCGCAAACAACGCCGCGGCGAGAATGAGATAGTGGGACAACGAAAGCATCAATGACTCCCTGAAAGCGTTCGGGCCGCTTCGATTATTCTTTTTCAGCCGGCATCGACACCAGCTCCACCCGGTCTGCGCGCCGGACCGCGATCTGGTCGGACGGATGGACGTACTTGGTGCCCTTGCGCTTGCGCAGCGTGAGCGCCACCGCCGCCACCATCGCCACCAGCAGGACCAGCGACGCCAATTCGAACGGATAGACGTATTCGGTATACAGCACCCGGCCAAGCGCCTGGGTATTGCTGTAGCCAGGGCCGGCCGCCGGCGGCTCGGGCATGGCGTCCAGGCCAAAGTAGGGCCCGCTGAGCACCAACGTCATCTCGGCGAGCATCACCACCCCGACCACCGCGCCGACCGGCAGGTAACTCCAGAAGCCTTCGCGCAGGCGGTCGACGTTGATGTCCAGCATCATCACCACGAACAGGAACAGCACC
>JAGRFO010000135.1 GCA_020446005.1 Rhodocyclaceae bacterium
TGCGCAGGTTGCGGTTGTTGATGCCGATCAGCGGCGTCTGCAGTTGCAGCGCGAGGTCGAGTTCGCCGGCATCGTGGCTCTCCACCAGCACCGCCATGCCGAGCTCGAAGGCCACCGCTTCGAGCTCGCGCATCTGGTCGAGCGACAGCGCGGCCACAATCAGCAAGATGGCGTCGGCGCCCATTGCCCGCGCCTCGACCACTTGCCAGGGGTCGATCATGAAATCCTTGCGCAGCACCGGCAGCGCGCAGGCCTCGCGGGCGGCGCGCAGGTAGTCGGCGTGGCCCTGGAAAAACTGCTGGTCGGTGAGCACCGACAAACACGCCGCGCCGCCGCCGGCGTAGCTGCGGGCGATGTCGGCGGGGTGGAAGTCGGCGCGCAGCACGCCTTTGGAGGGGCTGGCCTTCTTGATCTCGGCGATCACCGCCGACTGCCCGGCGGCGATTTTGGCGCGCATCGCGCCGACGAAGTCGCGCGGCTCGGGCAGCGCGCCGGCGATGTCGGCCAGCGCCGACAGGCCGATGTGCTGCTGGCCGGCGGCCACTTCAAGGCGTTTGACGGCGAGGATCTTGTCGAGAATGTCGCTCATGCGGGGCTCAGGCGAAACGCTGGGTGCAGCGCGCGAACGCGTCGACCTTGGCGCGCGCCGCGCCGCTGGCGATGGCCTCGCGCGCAAGACCGATGCCGTCGGCGATGCTGGCAGCGATCTTGGCGGTGTAGAGCGCCACGCCGGCGTTGAGGACCACGATGTCGCGCGCCGCGCCGGGGGTGTTATCGAGCGCGCCGAGCAGCATCGCCCTGGATTCGGCGACATCGGCCACGCGCAGCTGGCGGCCGGACTGCATCGGCAGATTGAAGTCTTCGGGATGCACCTCGTATTCGAGGATCGCGCCGTCCTTGAGTTCCGCCACCATCGTCGCCGCGCCGAGCGAGACTTCGTCCATGCCGTCGCGGCCATGCACCACCAGCACGTGGTCGGCGCCGAGACGCTGCATCACGCGCGCCTGAATGCCGACCAGATCGGGGTGGAACACGCCCATCAGGGTGTGCGGCGCGGCGGCCGGGTTGGTGAGCGGGCCGAGGATGTTGAAGATCGTGCGCACTCCCATTTCCTTGCGCACCGGGGCGACGTTCTTCATCGCGCTGTGGTGGTTGGGGGCGAACATGAAGCCGATGCCGGTCTCGGCGATGCACTCGGCCACCTGCTCGGCCGACAGCGCCAGATTGACGCCCAGCGCTTCGAGCACGTCGGCGCTGCCGGACTTGCTCGACACGCTGCGCCCGCCGTGCTTGGCCACCCGCGCACCGGCCGCCGCGGCGACGAAAATGGTGGCGGTGGAGATGTTGAAGCTGTGCGCGCCGTCGCCCCCGGTGCCGACCACGTCGAGGAAGTTGTCGTTGGGCGGTGGCACGACCACCTTGGTCGACAGTTCGCGCATCACGGTAGCCGCGCCGGCGATCTCGCCGATGGTTTCCTTCTTGGTGCGCAGGCCGGCGAGAATGGCGGCGGTCATCAGCGGCGAGACCTCGCCGGCCATGATCTGGCGCATCAGCGCGACCATTTCGTCGAAGAAGATTTCGCGGTGTTCAATGGTGCGCTGGAGCGCTTCCTGGGGGGTGATGGTCATGGCGGCTCCTTTCACGCGGTGCGTTCGAGAAAATTGCGCAGCAGGTCGTGGCCGTGCTGCGTGAGGATGGATTCGGGGTGGAACTGCACGCCTTCGACATCGAGCGTGCGGTGGCGCAGGCCCATGATTTCGCCATCGTCGGTCCAGGCGGTCACTTCGAGGCAATCGGGCAGCGACGCGCGCTCGACCGACAGCGAGTGGTAGCGCGTGCACACCAGCGGATCGGGCAGCCCCCGGAACACGCCGGCATCGGTGTGGCGCACCGCCGAGGTCTTGCCGTGCATCAGCCGCTTGGCGTGCACCACCTTGCCGCCAAAGGCCGCGCCAATGCTCTGATGGCCCAGACACACACCGAGAATCGGCAGCGTGCCGGCGTAGCGGGCAATCGCCTCGACCGAGATGCCGGCCTCCTTCGGCGTGCACGGCCCCGGCGAAATCACCAGATGGCTCGGCGCCAGATCGGCGATGTCATCGACGCTGATCTCGTCGTTGCGCACGGTGTGCACCTGCGCGCCGAGTTCGCCGAAGTACTGCACCAGGTTGTAGGTAAAACTGTCGTAGTTGTCGATCATCAGCAGCATGTTGCGTGCTCCACACCGGCGTCGTTCAGCACGCCGCCTTCAATCCAAAGAGCGCCCGCACCGCGTCGGGGCGCAGGGGCGCGATGCCCAGTTCGCCGAGTACGCCGGCGAGGCGGCCGATCTGTTCGGCGTTGTCGCGCAGCGGTGCGCCGGCGGCGGTGACCACGTTGTTTTCGAAGCCGACGCGGCAGTGCCCGCCGGCCAGCGCGGCCTGGGTGGCGCAGGCCAGCTCCGGCGCGCCGAAGGCGCACACGCCCCAGCGCCATCGCGCCGGGATGTGCGGCAGGTAGGCGAGGATGTCGGTCGGCCGGCTGGTGGTGCCGGCGTAGCGGCCGAGCACGAGGAGAATGAACGGTTCGGCCTGCGGCAGCCAGCCGGATTCCCACCAGCGCACCAGGCTGTGCAGTTGTTCGAGCGAGTACACGATGTATTGCGGCACGGTGCCGGCGGCGGCGGTTTCGGCGAGGAAGTCGCGCACCGTGGCGGTGTGCGCGTCGCTGCCGTCGTCGAGCAGTTCGTCGAGGTTGAAGGTGATCATCTCCGGCGTCAGGGCGCGCTGCACGGCCATCATGTCGGCGGGCGAGAAGCGCCCGACGCGCTCGGTGGTCGGCTGGATGACGATGTCGCAGGCGGCTTGCACGGCGGCGATCGCCTCGGCGTAGCGCCCGGTGTCGAGGCTGTGCCCACCCTCCGCGTCGCGCACGTGCAGGTGCAGGATCGACGCGCCGGCGGCGGCGCAGGCGGCGGCTTCGGCGGCGATCTCGGCCGGCGAGAGCGGGATCGCGGCGTGGTCGGCCTTGCCGCGCCGGGCGCCGTTGGGCGCCACCGTGAGGCTGGGCGAGTGGCCGCTCATGACTTGAGCTTGCCCTTGTCGCGCAGCGTCGCCAGGCTCTGGTCGAGGGCTTTGACGAGCAGCTCCACCAGCCGGCCGATCTGCGCCTTGGTGATGATGAAGGGCGGCGCGATGAGGATGTGGTCGCCGTGGCGGCCGTCGATGGTGCCGCTCATCGGATAGACGATCAGCCCCAGCCGGAAGGCGGTGTCGCCGAGCAGACGGGCGAAGCCGAGTTCGGGTTCGAGCGGCGCCTTGCTGGCCCGGTCGGCCACGAACTCGACGCCAATGAACAAGCCCTTGCCGCGGATGTCGCCCACGTTGGGGTGCGCGCCCAGCGCCTCCTTCAGCCGGCGCATCAGCTCCTCGCCCATCTTCTCGCTCTTTTCGATCAGCCCGTGCTGCTTGATGTAGCGGATCACCGCCACCCCGGCCGCGGCGGCGAGCGGGTGGCCCATATAGGTGTGGCCGTGCTGGAACACGTTGCGCCGGTTGTGGAAGGTGTCGACGATGCGGTCGTGCACCAGCGTGGCGCCGATCGGCACGTAGCCGGCGGCCAGCCCCTTGGCGAGGCAGATCATGTCGGGCACGACGCCCCAGTGGCGCATCGCGAACCACTTGCCGGTGCGCCCCATGCCGGTCATCACCTCGTCGGCGATGAGCAGGATGTCGTAGCGGTCGCAGATTTCGCGGATGCGGCGGAAGTAGCCGTCGTGCGGCACCAGCGCGCCAGCGGTGGCGCCGACCACCGGCTCGGCGATGAAGGCCGAGACCTTCTCCGGGCCGACTTCGAGGATCGCGCGTTCGAGGTCCTCCGCGCATTCGAGCGCGCAGTGCGCCGGATCCCTGTTGAACGGGCAGCGATAACAGAAACACGGCGCCACGCGCGGACGCTGGTAGAGCATCGGCTCGTACAGCGCCCGCCGCCACGGGTTGCCGCCGGCGGCCAGCGCGCCCAGGGTATTGCCGTGATAGCTCTGCTCGCGGCCGATCACCATCCATTTTTCCGGCCGCCCCATCTGCACCCAGTAGGCACGCGCCATCTTGATCGCCGACTCCACCGCCTCGGAGCCGCCGGAGACAAAGTAGGCGTGGTTGATGCCGCCCGGCGCGAGTTCGGCGAGCAAGCCGGCCAGCTCTTCCTGCGCGCTGTTGGTGAACTGGCTGGTGTGGGCGAACTCGACGCTGTCGAGCTGCGCCTTGAGCGCCTCGACCACCTCCTTGACGCCGTGGCCGATCGACGACACCACCGCGCCGCCACAGGCGTCGAGGTATTTCTTGCCTTTCTGGTCGACCAGGTAAGCGCCCTCGCCGCGCGCCACCATCGGGTAGTCGGCAAACGGATTGCGATGAAAAACCCGGGTTTCTTCACTCATCCTTGCACCTCCTGAAAGGCCGCGACGCATGCGCCGGCCGCGCCGTCAGCCCAGATCCGAGTCCAG
>JAGRFO010000136.1:0-9481 GCA_020446005.1 Rhodocyclaceae bacterium
GCGCGCGGTGAGGCGCAGCGGCGCGCCAAGGAGCTGGCCGCTGGCTTGCGGGATGCTTAACTCGTCGACGCTGAAGCGCAGCTGACCGGCCGCATGTTCGATCGGTGGCAGGCCCGCCACCAACGACAACCGATTGTCGGCAAAACGAAAATCGCCCTCGACCTCGGAATCGACCACATGGTGCAGCGGCATCGTTAGCGACAGCGCGAGTTCCCCGTCGCCGACCGCGCGCATGTCGTCGGTGAACCCGTTGATCCGCGCCCGCACCGGGCTATCGCTGACAAAGCGCAGGAAATCGCCGGTCGCCCCACGCGCGCTGCCGGTGATGCGCATTTGTGCATCCTCACTGTCGAGCACTGGAATGGCAACCTGCACGTCATGCAGCGTCACGCCCGAAAGCGTCCCCCGACTGGCCTGGATCTGCATCCCTTCGCCCTCGAAGCGCAGCGCCGCATCGACACCGTCGATACGCGGCCACCCCGGCGCGTAGTCGAGCGTGACATCGCTGGCGCGGGTGGTGATCAGGAAGATGCCGCCGCCGTCGGCAAACGGGAAGTCATCCAGATTGCCGCGCAGGCGCAAGCGCGCGTCGTGCGCCCGCCCCTGGACGATGCCGCGCTTGAGCCAGTCGCGGGTTTCGGCATTGACCACCAGCGGCATGTAACGCCACACCGCGCTGCCGTCGCTCTCGATCAGCCGCGCCTGCAAGTCGATCTCGCCGGCTCCGGCGGGGTCCGGGCGAAACCATCCGGAGACCTCGCCATGGGTATCGGCATTGGCAAAAGCGGCGCTGTCCAGATCGATCTGCCAGCGCCCCTCGCGACGCTGCCAGCCGCCTTGGGCGCGTAAGGTGGCAAACCCCATCGGTAGCTCGAAGATGCCGGGCAGGCTCAGCGACAGATCGGTGCTGTCGAGGCGATAGCGGCCGCCGGCGTCGCTGCCGTCCACGCTACCGCTGAGTCCCGCGAGGCCCGGCAAGCCTTCGCTCGGCAGCAGACCGATGCCGTCAAAGCCGGCCCGCACCTGCCAGTGGGTCGGGGCATCGTGCGGGCCGGACCAGGACCACAGCAGGTCGCGAAAACGTCCAACGGGGGCAAGCCCGGCGAGCCGCGCGCGCGCGCCCTCGGCCAGCGGAAGATGCGCGACCAGCGCCGAGATGTGGGCCAGATCGAGGGTGTTGAGCTCGATCCGGCCCTGCTTGGCCGCCCCTTCGCCCTTGATGTCGAGGGTCAGGTCGGTCGGCGCCAGCGTCACCTGATCGGCGGTTTCCAGGGTGAGATCGCGGGTGCTCAACATGAGATGCGAGGCCAGCCGCGAGCCGGCGACCTGCCCGCTCAGTCGGCGCAGGACCAGCGGCGGGAGTTCGTCGCCGAGTTGCACCCGCGCATCGTAGAGGTCCAGCGTGGCGCGCGCGCCGGTCAGACGGCCCACCCCGAGGGTCGCCCACAGCGCCGCGTTGCCGCGCCCGGACAGCGTCCCCGGCAGATCGACCCACGGCGCCAGCGCCTCCAGCACGCCGCCCGAGACCTCGGCGAACAGCCGGCCCGACCATTGCGCCGGCGGGTCGCCCTCGGCGATGCGCAGGTCGGCGCGCAGGTCGATGGCCCGCGCCAGCGCCTGCGGCCCGCGCGCGGTGAGCCCCGCGAGGTGGTGGCCAAAGCGCCGCACGATGCGCAGGTTGACCTCGGAGAGGGTCAGGGGGGGGGCGGCGCGCAGCGCATCGGTCCAGGTCACGCTGGCGCCGAGGATCACGATCTGGCCCTGGGCGAGCAGCCAGTCGAGGGCCTGCCCGTCGCCCTCTCCGCTGAGCACCATGCCGGCCACCGACACGCGGCCGTCAGCCGCGCGTGCCAGCTGCAGGGCGGGGGCGTGCACTTCGAGCCGATGGAACGTCGGGGTGAGACTGAGCAGCGAGGACCACGCCAGAGTGGCGTCGACCCGATCGAGACTCAGCGCCTCGGCCCCGCGATCGTCCGACAGCACGACCTGCCGTAGATGCAGGCGCGGACGCAGCCCCGCCCAGTCGGCCTCGAGCGCGCCGATGGTGACCGGCACCCCGAGCGCCGCGCTGGCGTGGCGGGCCATGTCCTCGCGCCACTGTGCCGTCTCGGGCAGCACCGCGTGGCGCAGCACGAGAAAGGCCGCGCCAGCGATGAAATAGCCCACCACCAATGCACGCAGCACGATGTTGCCCAGGCGCCGGGCCCAGCGGCGGCGGGCGGCGGCGTCGAGCACGACCGGGGCGATTTGCGTATCCTGAGCTTCAGCGCGCATGTGCCGGGTCAAGCGCCATGAGTCGTGCAGCGGGTGATTCGATCGCGATCATGTCCTGTCCTGAGCCGCCACGCGACCGGCGCGCGCAAAATGTGGTGACGTCCATCCCGCGGACGCGCTGCCATTCTATCAAGCCGGATTCAACCATGCCCCCGATCCACACTGCCTCGCTGCCCGAAAAAGTCATCCGCGCTCTACCCCATTCGCGCTATCTCAAGCACATGCTGGAGAGCCGTCCGTGGCTGGCCGGGCAACTCGCCGGACAGCTTGATGGGGCGTTGGACACGGCCGCGATGAGCGCGTTCATCGACCCCCCGTCGCTCACCCGCGACAACCTCGGCGAGGCGCTGCGGCGACTGCGCGTGTGGGTGCTGTGCCACGTGATGGTGCGCGACCTGGCCGGCGAGGTGAGTCTGGCGGAAGTGACCGAGACGATGAGCGCCTTCGCCGACCTGGCGGTACAGGTGGCGCACGACGTGGAACGCGCCGCGCTGGTCGAACGCCACGGAGAACCGCTGGGGCCGGGCGGCTGGGTGCAGGAATTGCTGGTGATCGGGATGGGCAAGCTCGGCGGGCGCGAGCTCAATGTGTCCTCCGACATCGACCTGATCTTTATTTACCCGGAAGACGGCGACACCGGCGGCGGCAAGGTGATCAGCAATTTCGAGTTCTTCGAGCGCCTCGGCAAGCGAATGATCCGCGCGCTGGCCGACATCACCGAGCACGGTCAGGTGTTCCGGGTGGACATGCGGCTGCGCCCCAATGGCGATTCCGGCCCACTGGTGTGCAGCTTCGAGATGCTGGAGAACTACTTCATCTCGCAGGGGCGCGAGTGGGAGCGTTACGCGTGGATCAAGGCGAGGGTGATGCGCGGCAAGCGCTTCGACGAGTTGCGCGCGATCACCCAACCGTTCATTTACCGCAAATATCTGGACTTCGGCGCGATCAACGCGATGCGCGGCCTGCATGCCCAGATCCGCCGCGAGGTGGCGCGCAAGGATCGCGCCCACAACGTCAAGCTCGGGCCGGGCGGAATTCGCGAGATCGAATTCATCGCGCAGGTCTTCCAACTGATCCGCGGCGGGCGCGAGCACGATCTGCAGATCAAGCCGACCCTCAAGGTGCTCGACACCCTGACGCGCCACGGCACGCTCGACATCGCCACGGTCGACGCGCTCCAGTCCGCCTACGACTTCCTGCGCCGGCTGGAGCATCGCCTGCAATACCTCGACGACGCACAGACTCACGAACTACCGACCCAGCCCGCCGACCAGCAGCTGGTTGCCCAATCGATGGGATTTGACGACTACCCGGCGCTGCTCGCCGCGCTGGACGTGCATCGCCGCAAGGTCAGCGCACACTTCGACGCGGTGTTCGGCGACCCCGCCGAGGAAGGTCACGCCCTCGATACCGTGTGGTCTGATGCCGACAGCAGCGAGGCGATCCTGCCGGTGCTGGAATCGCTGGCCTACGACGACCCGGCCACCGCCGCGCGCCGCCTGGTGGCGCTCAAAAAAGGCACCCGCTACCAGAATCTGCCACCCCAGATCCAGCCGCGTTTCGACGCCCTCGTCCCGCGCGTGGTGGAGACTGCGGCGCGCATGCCGATGCCCGGGGAAACCCTCTCGCGCAGCCTCGACTTCCTCGACGCCATCGGCGGTCGCGGCGCCTATCTGGCGATGCTCCAGCAGTACCCCCAAGCGCTCGACAAAGTCTGCGAACTGGTTGGCGCCTCGCGCTGGGCGGCGCACTACCTGTCGCGCCACCCGATCTTGCTCGACGAATTGCTCGATCCCCGCGTGCTCGCCACCGCGCCCGACTGGAACGCCTTTCACGCCGAGCTGCGCCGCCGCCTCGATGCGGTCGAACCGGACACCGAACGCCAGCTCGACCTGATGCGCGAACAGCACCACACCCAGAGTTTCCGTCTGCTCACCCAGGACCTGGCCGGCGCCCTCACCCTCGAACAGCTCGCTGACCACCTCTCGGCGCTGGCCGACATCATGCTCGACCTGACCATTCCGCGGTGCTGGAACAAGCTGCGCAAACGCCACCGCGACGATCCGCCCGCCTTCGCCATCGTCAGCTACGGCAAACTCGGCGGCAAGGAGCTGGGCTACGCCTCGGACCTCGACATCGTGTTCCTGTTCGACGACCCGCACCCCGACGCCGCCGAGCACTACGCCCGCCTCGCCCAGCGCATCAACACCTGGCTCTCCAGCCAGACCGCCGCCGGCCAGCTGTTCGAGACCGACCTTCGCCTGCGCCCCAACGGCGAATCCGGGCTGATGGTCAGCAGCGTCGAAGCCTTCCGCAAGTATCAGTTCGAATCGGCCTGGGCCTGGGAACACCAGGCCCTGACCCGCGCTCGCTTCTCGGCCGGCGACATCCGCGTCGGCGACGCCTTCGAAGCCATCCGCATCGACATCCTGCGCCACCCGCGCGACATCGACGCGCTGCGCCACGACGTCACCGGCATGCGCCGCAAAATGATGGACAACCACACCCCCCGTGCTGGCCGCTTCGACCTCAAGCACGACCGCGGCGGGCTGATCGACGCCGAGTTCATCGTCCAGTTCCTGGTCCTCGCCCACGCCCACCAGCACGCGGTGCTGACCGGCAACCTGGGCAACATCGCGCTGCTGCGCATCGCCGGCGAACTGGGCCTCATCCCCGCCGATCTGGCCACCGACGCCGGCAACGCCTACCGCGAATTCCGCCGCCGCCAGCACCGCCAACGCCTCAACGACCTGTCGCTACAAGTCGATCCGGACACTGTCGCCGACCTGCGCGCGCCGGTCCAGGCGTTGTGGAAGCACGTTTTTGGCGATGAGGAGCAGTAAGCTCGGGCGCCGAACATGGGGCGACCGAGCGCAAAAAAACCGCCAGAACGGCGGTTTTTGACGAAATGCAATGGTCGGGGAAAGAGGATTCGAACCTCCGGCCCCTGCGTCCCGAACGCAGTGCTCTACCAGGCTGAGCTATTCCCCGACACTTGTCACCGTACAGTCTGGATCACTAGTGATTCCGGGCAACTGCAAAGTCCGACAATTCTAGCAAACGATCTTTGAAATGGGAAGGTGGAATCAGCGTCAGCGCGTCGATGGCCATCTGCGCTTCGCGCTGCGCAAACGCCCGCGTGGCGTCCAGCGCGCCGGTCTCCAGAATGGCCTGATGCACCTGCGCGAACGCATCGCGTCCGCCCTCTTCGATCGCCTTGCGGACCACCTCGGCCTGGGCGGGCGTGCCGTGTTGCATGACGTGAATCAGCGGCAGCGTGGGCTTGCCTTCGGCGAGATCGTCGCCGAGGTGTTTGCCGGTGGCGGCCTCGGCGCCGGAATAGTCGAGCACATCGTCAATCAACTGGAACGCGGTGCCCAGATGCATGCCGAAGTCGCCGAGACTGGCTTCGATCTCGCGCGTGGCACCGCCGAGGATGCCGCCCAGTCGCGCGGCCGCCTCGAACAGCTTGGCGGTTTTGTAGCGGATCACGCGCAGGTAGTCGTCGACCGACACGTCGGCGTCGTGGCAGTTGAGCAATTGCAGGACTTCGCCTTCGGCGATGGTGTTGGTGGCGTCGGCGAGCACTTCCATGATGCGCATGTCACCCACCTTGACCATCATCTGGAAGGCGCGCGAATAGAGGAAATCCCCCACCAGCACCGAGGCGGCGTTGCCGAACATGGCGTTGGCGGTCTGGGCGCCGCGGCGCAGGTCGGATTCGTCCACCACATCGTCGTGCAGCAGCGTCGCGGTGTGGATGAACTCGACCACCGCGGCCAGCTCGTGGTGCGCCGTGCCGCTGTAACCCATCGCCCGGGCGGCATACAGCACCAGCGCCGGGCGCAGGCGCTTGCCGCCGCTGTTGATGATGTACTCCGCCACCTGGCGGATGAGCACCACTTCGGAATGCAGCCGCTGGCGGATGACGATATCCACCGCCGCGATGTCCTCGGCGATGGGCGCGTAGAGTTCCTTGACAGACAAGATGGGCCGCTGGGTCGAAAAAGGAAGGATGTTATTGGGGTGCGGACGATGCAGTCAAGCGAGCGCATCAATCCTGCGCGATGGCTGCGAACCGGTCGGGCCAATCGGTGATGAGGGCATCCAGTCCGCCCGCCAGATGGGCGCGGCCGCGCGCCGCATCGTTCTCGGTGTAGCACGCAATCCCCAGCCCGGCGCCATGCGCTGCCGCAATCCAGGCTGCGTCCAGCCACGCGACGTTGATGATCAGGGCGACACAGCCAAGGTGATGGGCGCGCGTCAACGCACCGTCATCGGGCAATTCGAGCAGCAAGGCGCGCGCCACCCCGGGCGCGGCCTGGGCGGCCGCGGCCAGCGCCACCTCGGAAAACGACGACAACACGGGCGACTCCGCCGCGCCCGCTGCCCAGCGCGCAACCTGCTCGGCCACCCGCTGGCCGGTCTGCGCGTCGCGCCCCTGCGACGGCTTGATCTCGACATTGGCCATCAGGCCGAGCCGCTGGCACGCGTCGAGGACCTGGTGCAGCGCCGGCAGGCGTTCATCGGTCAGCGCGCCGTCACGATCGCGCAGGCGCAGCTCGCTCAGCGCCGACCACGGGGTCTGGTCGACCCGCCCCGCGCCCTCGGTGGTGCGCGCCAGGGTTTCGTCGTGAATCACCACCGGCGTGCCGCAGGCGGCGAGCATGGCGTCGAACTCGACCGCGCGGCATCCGGCGGCGCGTGCGCGCTCCAGCCCCACCAGCGAATTCTCCGGCGCCAGCGCGCCGCCGCAACGATGGGCAAGGATGCGCGGCCAGCGCCAGGATGGGGGCGACATCGTTCAGCGGGCCGCGGCGGCACGCGTCACCGCATTGTCGAGCGCCTGCTTGGCGGGCTGGACGCCGGCCCAGACGCCGTCGAGCTCGTCTTCGATGATGTTGCGCACGGTCAGGCTGCTGGGCAGGGACGACGGGACCACCCGGCGCATCCGCGCGCCCAGCCGCAGCTGGTCGCTGGCGACCCGCAGGTTGGGCTGCGTGGTGTCGACCGAGGCGCTGGTGAATACCCCCGCCGGACTCAGCGGCAGAAAGCCGGTCGCCCGCTGCCAGTGCAACTGGTTGTCTGGTTCAAGCAGGAAACGGACAAAGCGCGCGGCGGTCCGGTAGTCCTTGCGGCTCTTGCCCGCGACCATCCACAGGCTGGCGCCATCGACCAGGGTCGCGCCCGGCGGCTCGGGCATGTCGTCGTAATAAGGCAACTGGCTCACCCCGAGTTCGAAACCGGCGCTCTGCCTAAGCCCTGGCCAACTCGCCGACGAGGCCGCCAGCACCGTGCATTCACCGCGTGCGAAACGCGCTTCGGCTTCGTCGCCGCGCCCGAACAGATGCAGATAGCGCGCCCGCACCCAGCTTGCCATCAAGGCCACGTGGCGCACCTGCAGCATGCCATTGACCGACAAACGCTCGGCGCGGCCGGCGGTGCGGGTCACCGCCAGATGATGGCGGGCACTGACGTTATCGAGCATCACCCAGCTCGGCCGCGCCACGGTGTATGGGCAGGCATGCCCCGCCTCGACCAGCGTGGTCAGCGTGTCTTGAAGCGACTTCCAGGTGCGCGGCGGGCTGTCCGGATCGAGCCCGGCGGCGCGAAACGCGTTGCGGTTCACGAACAGCAAGGGCGTGTGCAGGCCGATCGGCAAGCCCAGCCGCCGCCCGCGCGAATCGAGCGTATCGGCGGCATCGATGCCCTCCCCCCGCACCCGCTTGAGCGGCAGGCCGGCCTGTGCCATCACTTGATGCAGCGGCCGGACGCGACGGCTGCGGCGCAGATCGGCCACTTCGCCCGCCGCCACGATCAGCAGCGTCGGCGCCTTGGGATCGCTGTCGCCTGCCCGCTGCAGGTCAATCTGGTCGAGCGGATTGCCGGCGTTGAAGCGCGCCACGATCTCGCCCAGCTGCGCCGCGCGCGCGGGGTCGAAGCTGTGCGACAGGATCACCCCATGCGGCTCGCGCGCGGCGCTCACGCCTCCGGCCGAAAACAGCGCGATCGCCAGCGCGCCACACCATCTGCGAACTTCCGTCATCAACCCTCCTCCAGCGCCACGCCCGGCCACAGACCATGATAAAACCATCGGCAAGCCTCAAGGTTTGTTGAGGGGTGACGATGACTTGCAGTGTGACCTCCAGCCATTGACACCCCATGATGCGAACCGCACTCCTGCCACTCCTGCTTGTCGTCGCCCTCAGCGGATGCGAGGAACTGGGCATCCCAGACCCGGAGAAGGAAAGCCTGCGCAAGCAGGCCGAGGGCGAGGCCATCGGCAGCGCCTGCCGGCAGTCGGGCCGCTCGCTGGAAGTATGCTTTTCACGAAATCCCAAGGCAATCAAGGCCGCCGTGTTTGCCGGCTGGAAGAGCATGAACGATTACATGACCGAGAACAAAATCGAGGTCATCCCGCCCGAGCCGGAACCGGCCGAAGCGGATCACGCCGCGCCCCCCGCCGACCACGGCGAAGAGCGCGACTTCTCGCCGCGCCGTCGGGACAGCCACAGCAGCTGACGCCCCGCTCAGGGCGCGGGATTGGGGTAGCGCGCATGCACGGCCGCAATCGCCGCCTCCAGTTCAGCGCCGATGCCCACGTCCGCCGCGGCAAGATTCTCCTGCAATTGGGTACGCGAGGTAGCGCCGATGACCGTGCTGGCGACACACCAGCGGCTGGTCACAAATGCCAGCGCCAGCGCAGCGGGGCTCAGGCCAAAATCACGCGCCACCTGCGCATAGGCGGCCACCGCCTCCGCCACATTGACCTTGTCGTAGCGCTGCCCAAAGGCCGGGAACAACGAGAGGCGACTGGCCGCCGGCGGGTCCGCCAGATATTTTCCGCTGAGGTGACCAAAGGCCAGCGGCGAGTACGCGAGCAGGCTGACCCCCTCGCGGTGGCAAGTCTCGGCCAGCCCGTATTCGTACACCCGGTTGAGCAGGTTGTAGGCGTTCTGGGTCGACACGATCATCGGCAGGCCATGCTCGCGCGCCGCCTGGGCGAAGGCCATCACCCCCCACGGATGCTCGTTTGACACCCCCACGTAGCGCACCTTGCCCGCCACCACCAAGCCGGCCAGCGCTTCGAGCTGCTCGCGTACCGGGGTGCACGCCCGCTCGGCCGCCGGATCGTATTGCCACTGGCCGAACATCGGCTGATTGCGCTCCGGCCAGTGGAGTTGGTAGAGATCGACGTAGTCGGTCT
>JAGRFO010000136.1:9565-9763 GCA_020446005.1 Rhodocyclaceae bacterium
CCGGCCCGGCCACCTTGGTCGCCACGATCAGCCGGTCACGCGGCTGGCGACGCAGCCAGTGGCCGACGATGCGCTCGGTGGCCCCATAGGTTTCGGCCCGCACCGGCACCGGATACATCTCCGCCGCATCGATGAAATTGACCCCCGCATCCCGCGCCAGATCGAGCTGGTCGTGGGCCTCGGCCTCGGTGTTCTGCT